>CAJQNY010000280.1 GCA_905479805.1 uncultured Arenicella sp. | reverse complement strand
ATCAAAGTCAGTGATTCGCCCCATGTAATTATGGATGAGTGCCTTTGAGCTCTGCTCGCGAATTACATCAGCCTGTGCTCGGTTATAGTCTACGACCTGATCGCTACTAAAGCGTCGAAAATCCAGCACGTGCGCCGGATTTGGCTCAGTGACTGTGAGGTTAGGCAAATCCACCTGTTCGAATGAAGAGTATTCCATCGACCAGAAAATATTGCCCCATGCCGAGTTTAGAGCATGTATTGATGCGTATTTTTTACGTAGCCAGTAGCGAAAACCGAGACGTGCTGAATCGCTATACGAAACCACCGTATCGTGGCAGCCGTACTCATTATCTATTTGCCAAGCACTCACGTGATCCGATTTCCCGTAACGCTGCGCCATCAACTCTGCAATTCGCACGGACTCTTCTTTATACGCTACATGGCTAAAACAATAGTGCCTCCTTGATCCAAATTTTCTTGGATGACCGTCCGCGTCTACCGCCAGCATATCGGGGTACTTGTCCACCATCCATCGCGGTGGGGTCGCAGTTGGGGTTCCCAACACCACATCCAAACCAGCTTCACCGAGTATATTTATTGCTCGGTCCATCCACTCCCACTGTAGATTCCCTGATTCCGGTTCGATCCGTGACCAAGCAAACTCGCCGATTCGAACGATTGATAGACCCGCTGCCGCCATTCTTTGTGCGTCTGATTGCCATAGCGATTCTGGCCAATGTTCGGGGTAATAACATGTTCCTAGTTGCGGTTTCATGATATGAATACTCTCAGCTTGTTGGCAGTGATGCAATAATCGTTCTTTCTGATACGCATCATAGTAAATTATTTTTTATATGATTTATAATACATTTTAAGCATTCACCTATGACTGAATAATTTATGGAATTAAGCTCGCTTCATCCTAGCCTTAGAAATCGCGTCGTGTTTATTACGGGCGGGGCAACCGGTATTGGTGCTGCGCTGGTAGAACAGTTTTGCCTTCAAGGCGCGAAAGTAGCCTATATAGATTTTGATTCGGAGTCTGCCACCAAGCTCAACCAACAACTTCGCACTCAACTAGGAGCCTCACCTTGGTTTCGCAAGGTAGATGTTACTGATGTCGATGCACTTAGGTTATCCATTGTGAATGCCTGTGAAGAGCTCGGACCGATACACACGCTTATTAACAATGTTGCCAACGATGATCGACACTCACCTCAAGATGTCACCATGGAGTCCTGGCGCGAATGTTTGGCAGTAAATCTCGACGCGAGCTTCTTCGCGACACAAGCCGCTACATCCGGCATGAAAGATAGCGGTTCAATCATTAACTTAAGTTCGATCAACGCCCTTCTAGGCCCCGAGAATATGCCGGGGTATGTGGCTGCTAAATCCGGACTCATTGGCCTGACTAAATCCTTAGCTAAGGACTATGGTGATCGTAATATCCGAGTGAATGCCATATTGCCGGGCTGGGTGGTAACAGAACGACAACTCGATAAATGGTTAACGCCAGAGGCCGAACAGGAATGGTCCAAATTGGTCGCATTGAAGGAGAGAATAATGCCAGAAGATGTTGCCAAACTAGCCTTATTCTTGTCTTCTGATGATAGCAAAATGATAACCGGCCAAAGCATTACTATCGATGCCGGGCGAACCTAGCTGCTCGATTACACATGAATCAATCTTTCTATATTGCTGGAGACTGGGGTACAAGCAACTTGCGCCTCTACCTTTGCACACACAGTACGGAAGAAGGCTCAGTACTCATCGAAACTCGACTCGGCAAAGGGATTAGCGAAATTAACGGCGATTTTGAAGAACACTTTTTTACGCTTACTCAGGATTGGTTCGAACAATATGGTCATATTCCTGTTTTGCTATCAGGAATGATCGGCTCAACAATAGGCTGGAAAGAGGCCCCGTATCTGACCTGCCCGGTCGGCGCACAGGAAATATCTGAAGGTTGTTATACCTTTGAAGCTAGAGACGTAACGTTTTCAATACTAGCGGGCTTAACAACAACCAACCCCCTTGGTATTTCTGATGTAATGCGCGGAGAAGAATTACAACTATTGGGATGGCATCAGTTAAATAAGAAATCAACCTCCGACCGTCTATTTGCTCTGCCGGGCACGCACAATAAATGGACTTTGTTTAAGTCCAACAAAGTAGAAACTTTCCTCAGCGCCTTTACTGGCGAGCTTTTTAGTATTTTGCGGAACCACAGTGTGTTGATATCGGGGGGCTCTGACCTTAGTGGTGAAAAGAGTGATGAAGAAAATGACACCGCGGCGTTTCAAGAAGGCTTGATCGCCGCTCAAAAACTGGATGAAGCCAGCTTATTGCACCTACTCTTTTCGGTGCGGAGCCGTCAGGTACTTGGTGAAATCCAAGCACATCAAAGCGCACCGTACCTATCGGGCTTGATCATCATGGCTGATGTTCGTGGAGCCTTTGATACCTTCAAACGATTTGCGGGGCCCCACCTAGGCGTCACTATTATCGGTGAGCCTGCACTAAGTCAAAATTACCTAACTGCGTGCCAACACTTAGGCGTTGAAGCTGACTGTATCTCGTCAACCTCCGTGGCAATCGCAGGTTTCGCCGCAGTTTATGAGAAAATATATGAATAACGTTGATGCTGAGAAAAAATTAGATCGACTGCTGAAGCAGATGCCAGTAGTCGCTATTTTAAGAGGTGTGAAACCTGACGACGTGGTTGAAATTGGAGAAGCGATCTTCACAGCCGGCATAGGTATGATTGAAGTGCCTCTTAATTCCCCGCAGCCCTTCGAGAGCATTAGTCGCCTTGCTAGAGCCTTAGGCGATGACTGTATTATCGGCTGCGGCACCTTGGTTAATAAATCAGACGTCAAACGAGTGGCCGAGGCCGGCGGGCAAATTGCAGTAACACCAAACACGAACCCTTCGTTGATCAAAAAGTGTATTAAATACGGAATGATCCCAGCGCCTGGATGGGCGACCCCCTCTGAGGCGTTTTCAGCCTACAAGGCAGGTGCCAGAATTCTAAAACTGTTCCCCGCTGCAAGTTATGGCCCCAGCCATGCTGCTGCAGTGAGAGCGGTATTACCGAATGATGCCAAAATATTGGCCGTTGGTGGAGTCGGCTCTGCTAATGCAGCGGAGTGGATTGCTGCAGGCATCGATGGCTTTGGGATAGGAAGTGAAATATATAAGCCCTCTATGACGGCTACGGAAGTGGCAGAACGAGCAGAAAAGATCGTCAATGCCATCCGCATGGTGAAGTCGTCAGTCGACGAAACCTAAACCTACTCAAATAAATAAACAAACCATTAATACACCATGATCGAACTAATAGACGAGCTTGAGGTTGCCAATGAATTAGGCGAAGGCATTATCTGGGATGCGCACTCTCAGCGCGCATTGTGGGTTGATATTGATGGACGGCAACTATTTCGATACGACCCGATCACATCTGAACTCGAGTCTTGGGAAACCCCAGAAAAAATTTCCTGTGTTGCACCAGTATCGTATTTGGGTAAACACCAAGATTTTCTGATCGCTGCCTTCGAATCTGGCTTTGCGTATTATCAGCCAGAAACTGGCAGAGTTGAATGGCTAAATAAAGTTGAAACCGACAATCCAGGCACCAGGCTAAACGACGGCCGAACCGACCGGCAAGGCCGCTTCTGGGCTGGCACCATGGTCACCGACACCAAACTCGCAACTTATAAGGGCAAGCTATATTGCGTTGATACCGACTTAACCATCTCTTCGAGTATCGAAAATTTACACATTACTAACAGCCTATGTTGGAGTCCCGACTCAAAATACCTTTATCACTGTGATACTCCCTCGCGTCAGATTGACCGCTATAACTTCAACGCAAAATCTGGAGCAATAAGTAATCATTCGAAATTTGTTAAAACCCAAGCCAACTGCTATCCGGATGGTTCAATAGTCGACGCTGATGGTCATCTGTGGAACGCGCAATGGGGTGGCAGCCAATTGATAAGATACAACCCTGACGGTGAGATTGATTTGACCCTACAGCTGCCGGTTAGTCAGCCTACTTGCGTCGCATTTGGCGGCAAGAATCTAAACATACTATTCGTAACCTCCGCCAGGCAAGATCTCAGTCAAGAACAGCTCGCCCAAAAACCAAGCGCAGGCAATCTATTAATATTCGAAACAGACTATATCGGCATGGCAGAAAGCCCATTTACACCCAATACCCAACCGTTACTTAAACGACAGATATAGATACTTCAGCAACTCCCTCCCACTACCCTAATAAATTGAATCAATGCAAAAAAACACTACGATGATCGTCATTGCGTCACTATGCTTAGCGCTAAGTCTTCCTGTGCAAGCGGCCGAACAACTTTATAGCGATCAACCGACTGTAACACCCGAACTGGCCAATGCAGGAATGCATTCAGTGGGCGTCACGACGATCAAGATCATTAACCCTCAGCAGCTCAATACATCAGATTTCAAAACATTAAGTGACAGAGAATTGGCAGTTGAGGTCTGGTATCCAGCTGACTTGAACAAGGATAGCAAACTAGCATCGTACAAAAACGTTACTCGCTCACATCAAGAGTTTGATCTTTATGCGAATGCATTCCGCAATGCAGAGCCAACAAAGGTAAACAAGGAATACCCGTTGATCGTTCTCTCACATGGGTATACCGGTTACCGGACAATTATGTTTTATTTGGGCGAGCATCTCGCAAGTCATGGCTATGTTGTAGCAAGCATCGATCATACAGATTCGACCAATGCTGAGGTCGATTTTGCAACCGCGCCAGGCTCAGGATTTATGAGTACATTGCGGAACCGCGCGCGTGATCAACAAGCCGTATTGGACTATTTCGGCTCTGAAAAGACTCAAATCACAGAAATAGCCAACGACAAACTAGCCTCGGTGATCGGGTACTCCATGGGAGGATATGGCGCCATCAACACGGCTGGAGGATGTTATTCATTTTCAGCATCAGCCTTACAGGCGATCGGAGTGCCAGATGAAATGAGCAGCGCTATTATACCCGCGTTTAACAGTTGTAATGGCGGGCGAGATTCGACTGATCCTAGATGGAAAGCCATGATTGCGTTTTCACCCTGGGGCGGCGAACAAGGCGTACATTCCCTAGATTCCCTAAAGGCCATGGAAGTGCCTAGTTTATTTATCGCAGGCAATCTGGATGATATCTCCGGATATGAGCATGGCGTAAGAAAACTTTTCAAACAAAGTGGGAGTGCCTCCAAGTTTCTAATGGTCTATGAGAATGCTAGACATAACATTGCTGCACACCCAGCACCAAAAATAGCCTATCAGAATGACTTGGATATCGGTCATCATTACGAACCCAGTTGGAAAATTGAGACACTTAATCGTATCAATATGCATATGAGCTTAGCCTTCCTAAATTGCTATGTGAAAAATGAAACTGAATTTTGTGACTACTTGCCGCTACGCGAAAATGTCGCCCAAGCTAAACTAGATAATGGATCAATGAGCAATCCATGGCCCGGTTTTAAAGAGCGTTGGGGTACCGGCGTTTGGTTTTATAGGAATTAGGCTTCTAGTATCACTGCGCATATTCATAGCTTTTCAATGAACCGAACGCTTAGAATTGCCGTATATATATTATTTATATACCATGCCCATAGTTAATTAGTAGATATTCGATAGTCACTTAATTCTAGATTGGAAAGAAAATGAACAGTGCACAACGGGGCATGAACCTCACACAACAGGTTGCCGACACATTGGGACGTGCAATTGTCGGTGGCAAGTACGGCCAGCACAACCCAGTTCCGAGTGAAGCCGTGATCTGCGAGCAAATGGACGTTAGTCGCAGTGCCGCCAGGGAAGCTGTGAAATCTTTGGCTGCTAAAGGCCTAATTACTTCACGAGCAAGACAAGGTATTAGAGTTCTAGCGGAGAGTGAATGGAATTTATTTGATGCTGATGTCCTGCGCTGGGTCAAAGACTCAAACCCCTCATTGGCATTATTAAAAGAGTTCACAGAGTTGCGTATCGCAATTGAGCCAGAGGCCGCCAAATTAGCGGCTGAACGTCAAAATATCCAGAAGATAGAGAACATAGCAGATGCGCTAGCGCGCATGAAACAAGCTGAGTCTGGCCTAGATGACCCGTTGGAATCCGACATTGCTTTTCATCTCAGCATACTAGACGCCAGCGAAAACCGTTTCTTTATGCAGCTCGGTCGCATTATTGACACCACGCTTAGAGTCAGCATTCGATTTACCAATACCCGGACGGGCGTTCAAGCCGGCAGCTATCTAGAACATAAGAAGATCTATGAAGGTATCGTCGATAGAAATCCTGGTGCGGCTTTTGAACACGCAAGTAAACTAATGATATCCACATTAGCGACCATTGATGAAGCATTAGAAGAAAGTCTTGATAATAAAAACCTATAAGCGTCTGGACATTATTTTAACTATAGAATTAATGATTCAAGCTTAGATCCAAGAGATATTATTTTTCGGATTGAGCACCACTCTACCATTCAGCGATAGTGCCATCCTCGTGATGCCAAATAGGATTCTTCCAATCACTGCCCTCTTTCGCCGCTTCTGCTACTTTCTCTTCATCAACCTCAACACCTAAGCCTGGCTTAGGTAACGGCTTCATATAGCCCTCTTCGATAGTGAAGTCATCTTTGTTCAGCACATAATCGAGTAATTCGTTTCCTTGGTTGTAATGTATACCCATAGAATGTTCTTGAATAATGGCGTTATAGGATACGAAATCAACGGCCAGGCATGAGGCTAAGGCGATCGGGCCTAGTGGGCAATGGGGTGCCAAGGCGACGTCGTATGCCTCAGCCATGGATGCGATCTTCATGCATTCAGTGATTCCTCCGGCATGCGATAAATCAGGCTGAACAATACCCAGCCCTCCGGCATGAAACACGCGCTTAAAATCATAGCGGCTGTACATTCTTTCGCCAGCTGCGAGCGTAATGCTGGTTGAATCTGCGAGCACAGAGTACTGCTCCGCGTGTTCAGCTAGAACTGGCTCTTCCACAAATAAAGGTCGATAGGGCTCCAATTCTTTGAGTAATACTTTTGCCATGGGTACGGAAACTCGACCATGAAAATCCAAGCCAAAATCGATCTTATTACCAAAATTTGATCGGATCGTATCTATTCTACTAATCACCTGATCAACCGAACTATTGCTGTCGATCATCTTCAATCTTCCGCAACCATTCATCTTTACGGTATCCCAACCTTGTTCCATCAGGGCACTTATTTGTTCGCTTTCTTGCTGAGGGTCGTCTCCTCCTACCCAAGTGTAGGTTTTAATTTTGTCGCGACATAAGCCGCCCAGTAATTCATAAACCGGTTGATTGAGTGCTTTGCCCTTAATGTCCCACAACGCTTGATCAATTCCCGCGATAGCTGACATCAAAATCGGGCCGCCACGGTAAAACCCTCCTCGGTACAGAGTCTGCCAATGCTCATTGATCCGCATGGGATCCTTACCAATTAGGTAAGCAGACAATTCCTCAACGGCTGCGGCAACAGTATGACTGCGGCCTTCAATAACAGGCTCGCCCCAGCCGGTAACGCCTTCATCCGTTTCTATTTTGAGAAATAGCCAACGAGGTTTAACGGAATAAAGAGTAAAGTTCGTTATTTTCATAATATTCTAGACTTTGATCCTAGTACGTTACTCAGCGGTTAACTCACCCGAAGAAATTTCGCGCCATGAGAACTCAGCTTTTTGACCAAACACAAATTTGTTGATGGCCAACGAAAATAGTACGCACGACCAAAGTGTGATGAACATTAAATGGATGTAGTGCCAATCAAAGGGTTTAATCCAGAACGACAGCAAGGCGTAAAGCAACACACCTAAAACAACGGCGCCGATGGCCGCAAGGTAGTGCACATTTTTAAACATTAAACCGACAATAAAACACGACAGAATTGGCATACTTAATAAGCCATAGAGCTGCTGCACTGTATTGATAATGCTTTCCGATTGCGAATAAACTGGCACCAACAATAAAGCGATAACCACAAAAACAGCGGTGACGATCAAGTTCAATTTGGCGAGGCTAGCATTCTTCCCTATGTATTTTTCATGGATATCTAAAACATAAAGAGCAGACGATGAATTCAAGATACTGTTAAACGTGGTGAGTACCGCAGCGGCTAATGCGGCTGCAAACACGCCCGATAACCAGAGCGGTAGGATATCACCCACCAATCGACCATAGGCTGCATCGCCTATATCGCCATACAACTTATAAGATATAACCCCGGGTAGAACGATGATCGGTGGGACTATTAACAGACGAATAACCGCAGCGGAAAACACACCTTTCTGACCCTCTTTTAACGTAGGAGAAGCCATCGCACGCTGGGTGATGGTTTGATTGGTTGACCAGTAGAAAATTTGAATAAGGATCATACCGGTCAATAAAGTGTGCCATGGGATGGGGGAATTTGTGGCCCCTATCAAGGTCAGTCTTTCCGCCGGGATGCCGCTAAAATCGAAGTCGATCGCTTTCAGTGCTAAAAACACCACCAGCAAGCCTAAGCTAAGTAACAATACTCCGCTATAGGTATCAGAGATGGCGACGGCGCGTAGACCGCCTAATACCGCATAGGCTGATCCAACCACCGCAAAAGCAATGGCCAAAGTCATCAATGAGATATCGAGGCCAAACATGGTCTTCATGAACAATGAGCCGGTATAAAGCACGATTGGTAGAAAGATAAAGACATTACCTAACAAAAACAAAAAGCCAATCAACGCTCTAATATGATGATTGTTGTAACGCTTCTCGAGAAGCTCCGTCGTGGTGGTGCAGTTATAGCGATAATAGATTGGCAAGAAAACTTTCGCCAGAATGATCAAACCAAATACCGCGGCTAACTCCCACCAGGCTAATAACAACATTTGGTTACCATTCATGCCAACCAACTGATCAGTGCTGAGGTTGGTGAGAGTAATAGAGCCTGCGACAAAAACCCAGCTTAAACTGCCTCCAGCTAAGAATACTTCCTTGCTGTCGGCCTCACCAGAATTCACTGCCGCTCGATTGGCTGACCGACACTTAATATACGTAATTAAACCTATTAATCCGGTAACCAAGAAGAATACGGCTATTTGCACGGTTTGCATGGGCATGATTTATCCTAATTTGAAATCTATTTTTTAATTATCATATAAATAGTATCAGTTATAGGGGTTGATCTCTACTCAACTGCTTTCAGGTGAAAGATCAACATGGTCTGCGGCAGCATTATTGGCAGCTGCATTCCTACTGTCATCAGCGCGTCGCCTGATAAAATTGCGCCATTAATAGCGTCTAGGATCCCTTCTGAATAATAATAGGGTGTGCTGGGCCAAATTATGTTTACTTCGTACAGGGATTCTCGCGTTATCCCATCGAACCTAAATGCGCCTGGTGCACTATGGGGTTGGCTATCTATTAAAGCATACGAGAAAAGTGCTTCTTTCTTATCCTCTGAGGTAATGCCAAAACCGCTTTCATAACTCGGCAAATCCAATCTCATTAGATCACCGCTAAAAATAAGCTTGCGGTGTTTTTTATGCAATGCCACGGCTGACTTTAGTTCACTAAACTCGTCACATGGCATCTCAAGCAAATTAGCTTCGATACCCATATCGCCAAACATGGCAACAGTCGCTCTGGTAGCCATGCTTATCGTACGACCTGTGGTGTGACAATCGCTCGGCCCCACATGTGCCCCCATTACTTCAGGTGGAAAGAAAAATGAAAAACCTTTCTGAATTCTCAGACGGTCAATGGCGTCGTTGGTATCGGAAGTCCAAATCCTGTCGGTATAACGCAAAATACCAAAGTCAGCCCGACCACCGCCTGATGAACAACTTTCTATTTCTACTTTTGGGTGAGCACGCCGTATTCGTTCAAGCAAGCGGTATACAGCAAGAGTTTGATAATGAGCAACAGCGCGGCCTTCCGAATCACCGGGTTGGTTTAAGTCACGGTTCATATCCCACTTCAAATAAGCGATCGCGTTGTCCGAGAGCAAGGAATCCAGCCTCTCAAATAGATATTCTTGTACTTCATCACGCGTGAGATCTAGCACCATTTGATTGCGTGACATTACCAAAGGCGCATGAGGTACTCTGAGAATCCATTCTGGATACGCACGGTATAAATCACTGTCGGGGTTCACCATTTCGGGCTCTATCCATAAACCGAACTCCATCCCAGCGTCATTCACATAGTCAATTAACGGTGTTAAACCGTTTGGAAACACGGCCTCATCAACAAACCAATCACCCAAAGCGGCATTGTCTGAATTTCTGTTCTTGAACCACCCGTCGTCTAAAACAAAACGCTCGACACCCACCTCAGCTGCTTTATCAGCTAACTCACACAAATGACCGAATTCAAGGTCGAAATACATAGCCTCCCAGGTGTTGAAATGCACGGGCTTAGACTTTTCCGCTACCCTAAGATCAGTAAGATGGCTTCGTACATAGCTGTGAAAACAGCGCGAAAGCCCCGAAAAACCATTATCCGAATGCGCGCCATAAAGTGTTGGAGAACAATAGCTTTCGCCTGGGGCTAAGCGTAGTTCGCCTGGGTAAAAAAGCTCACCCAGTTGAGCATAGGCTCGTCCTACCGATTGTTCTTCAATCCGAATACGATGATTGCCACTCCAACCTAGGTGCAAGCCAAATGCCTCACCCACGCTTTCATTCGTTTTCTCTGCATGAATTACAACCCCAGGAAAGGTATCGTGAGAAGTTCGTCCTGCGCGGTTTTCTCTGAGGTAAGTTCCAATAAAACGATCAACATTTCTTAGTTGGAATTCGCTTGCCCAACGGCCCTCAAAGCCGAGTATTTTATCGCAATGAAGTGGAATGGGTATGGTGGGGGCATTACATTGATCCACATCAAGTAGCGTGTCACCCAAGTTGGTGATTTTCGTAGTAGCCGTCAAAACGCCGGACTTCGGGTCTATCGCTAAACTGTGTACGATCTCGATACTGGATGCTTCACAACTAGACGTGATTACAAGCTGATTGGACTCATCAACAAAAACAATCGACTGTATTTGACTAAACACGCCCCAACCTCTGCCAGAGTGATGCGCTTGTATTCCAGCATTGCCGATAAAGCCGGCACCATATTCAGGTGATAGTGCTATGGGGGCATCTTTTTCCGTACAGCCTTTTGCCTCTTGACGAATTTTTAGAAGCGCTAACATCTCAGGAGAAGTCTCTTGACCCAGCCTTGGCCCCCAATAAAGAATCGAGGCAGCATTCTCGCGACAATCAATCACCAAACTACTTGATGCACCGTGCAATACATAAAAGGGTTGATATGATTTGCTCACTAGCATTCTCCTTAGACTTCAATCTGTGGAATTTATCGTGCACGTCCATGGCGCGCGATAAATCGTTGTCAAACAATTAAACCATACCGATTTAGCGGCTTTATGAAATACGGAGCGCAGCAGTAAATTCCCCTGTATTGACTAACAAAGGCTCAACAACAATAAGTGAAGTATAAAAGCTACTTAGGGATTACTTATTCAGAGAGAATAGCAACTACTTCGTCAATTTCAGAGATGAGTTCTGAAACAACTTGTTTCTTAACCTGTGTGGTGGGTGTGGCTTGCCCGCCCGCTTCCATTTCTATTTGGTTCTTAGCACCACTAATGGTGAAGCCTTCAATATATAACAAGCTGCGTATACGTCGAATGAGTTGTACCTCATGACGTTGGTAGTAACGTCGATTCCCGCGACGCTTTACTGGACTTAGCTGGGAAAACTCCTGTTCCCAATACCGCAAAACATGCGGCTTAACCATACACAACTCACTGACTTCACCAATGGTGAAATACCGTTTACTCGGTATCGGCGGTAAGGTTGCGTTATCCCCTTGGTCTAGCATTCGA
>CAJQNY010000279.1 GCA_905479805.1 uncultured Arenicella sp. | reverse complement strand
TAGATTTCGAGCAATGCAAATAGTGCTGCCGATGATTGCGCCTTTAGTGGCCGCATAGGCTGCCTGACCAATTTGCCCTTCCTGACCAGCAACCGATGCGGTATTAATAATTAAACCGCGGTTACCATCTTCGTTGATGGGTTCTTGTTTGGCCATTTGTGCCGCACACAGTCGCAAGACATTGAAGGTGCCAATGAGGTTGACGTCGATGACGCGCTTGTACGAATCTAATGCGTGAGGCACATTTTCACGACCGACAGTTTTTTCCGCATGACCGATGCCCGCATAGTTACAATTAATGTGGATTGCACCAAAACGCTCAACTGTTGCATCCACTGCATTACTGGTGCTTTCTTCATCGGTTACATTTACATTGAAGTAGGCAACTGCATCGCCCAGTTCTGCGGCGATGGCATTGCCGCGTTCGTCATTCAAATCAAAAATTGCGACTGAAGCGCCATGCTCAACAAATCGTCGTGCCGTTGCTTCACCTAAACCTGATGCGCCGCCCGTAATGACAGCTACTTTACTTTCTAAATTCATTTTTTCGTGTTGTAGTTAGTTATGAATGGTTAGGATGCCTTAATGAAGCTCATTGGAAAAGGACAATATAAGCACCATGATGGTTTTGTGGCTATCTATAGGCTTAGTGAATGCTTAGCTTGGAAGTAGGTGGGGCCTATTATTGTTTCGCAGGCGCTGCGATTAATGGGAATTGTTGTTAATATCATTGGCTATTGCTAGTTCAAAAAGGTGATGACATGAAATTGGAAAATAAGGTGGCTTTAATTACGGGTGCAGGCCAAGGGATTGGGCAGGGTATTGCACTGGCCATGAGCAGTGAGGGCGCAAAAGTGGCGGTTGTGGGGCGCACATTAGAAAAGTTGGAGGATACATGTGAGCTTATTTTAGAGCGTGGCGGTATCGCGACCCCGATTGTATGCGATGTAAAGAAAAGGGAAGACTTATATGCATGTGTCGAAGAGGTAATAGAAAAATTCGAAACCATTGATATCTTGGTGAACAATGCTCAAGAAGTGCCATTGGGCGAATTACAGTTTGTTGGTGACTCTGACTTTGAAGCCGGGTTTATGTCGGGTCCGATGGCCGTGATGCGGTTGATGAAGATGTGTCGGCCTTATTTGAAAGATGGCGGTAATATTATTAATCTAGCAACGACGGCCGCAAAGCGATGGGATGCTAAGGGCTTCGGAGCGTATGCAGCGGTAAAAGAATCAATTAGAGCACTCACACGAGCCGCTGCTTGTGAGTGGGCCGAGGAAGGCATCAGAGCGAACACTATATTGCCACATGCACTTTCACCAGGCCTTAAAATGTGGATGAAACTTTATCCGGAAGAATCGTCGGAGTTTGTTGCAAGTATCCCTATGCAGCGTGTTGGTGAGTGTGAGGAGGACATTGGTAAATTCGTAGTAACGTTATGCACAGAAGATTGTCGCTATGTAACAGGGCAGAGCATTGCAGTTGATGGCGGCCAAGCATTCATGGGTTAGCGCCACAAAGCGTGTCCCTCAATCAATGGGGTTCTAATGGGTCAATCGTTAATTTTATGAGACACTTAACCCACCCCATAATGAATTTAATAAATCTAGTAACTTCCCATGAACTCAAATTGTAATAATAAGCAACCTAATGCCAGCACCTGCTTTGTCTGTGGTAGAGATAACCCGATTGGGTTGAAAATGCAGTTTTATGATGATGGAAACGACACCGTGCAAAGTGACCTAACACCTGACGAGCGATATCAAGGTTATCCTGGTATTGTGCATGGGGGAATTCTAGCGTCGATTCTTGATGAAGTGGTGGGTCGAGTTGCGATGATAGGAGATCACCACCGTTTTATGATGACGGTCAATCTCAAGGTTCAATACCGGCACCCGGTAGAAATAAATACTCCAATCACAGCCATTGGTAAAGTGGTAAAGATTAAAGGTCGAATTGGCAAAGCAATAGGCCAAGTGATTCTGCCAGATGGGACTATAGCCTGCGACGCAGAGTTAACTCTGGCTGATATGCCAAGCGAAATAGCGAGCCAGAGTCGAATCGATTCTCTTGGCTGGCAAGTTGATCCTGATTAGGTACTAGTAAGGCCTGCAACTATTTAGGCAAAGTCGTCGTAGCTAATTTTCTTCTTCGCGTTATTACAGGCAAGTTCAACCTGAATTTCGGTCAGGTAAAGTAGCGAGGCGATCTTGTGGATTATTTTGTCTTCGTTCAAATGGAGTTGTTTGTCTGCCAAGGCAACTACCCACAAATGCTCCAACATTTGGGTTCGTTTTGCATTGCCCCATATTTCACGAATATTACGCGCGTAAGATTCGAGCGTTCCTTCTCTTTGCGAGCTCAGTCTTGCCAGTTTGGTGATTTCTTTAATAGAGCTTTCTTGAACTCCAAAGTGCTTCTTTAGAATTTCACCCAACGCAAGCAGCTCGACGCTTTTTATTCTTCCGTCCGCTAAGATAACCGCGAACATTAAGCTCGCTGCAGCCGTTATTAGGTCGTCATCATTTGTAATACTGTCCTCTTCGATCATCCCGCTAGAGAACATTTCTTTGAATGTTTGAAACATGCTATTTTAACCCCCACTGATACCCATGCGAAGGGCAAAGCCCCTCTATCCATTACCATAAAAGCTATTATGGAACCCTGTTTAACAGGCCAACCTCCCGTTAAGCCCAAAAAGTATACAACAGAGTTGAAAATGATCGCTAGCTCATAAAGCCAACTTTAATAAACAAATGTACATTGGAGAAAATGATGAAAAATGACTTTACCTACGTTTTGCGAGTTCGATACTCAGAGTGTGATCAGCAAAAAGTTGTTTTTAATGGCCGGTACGCGGAATATGTTGATTTGGCTGCAACTGAGTTTATTCGCGCACTCTGGGGTAATCATGAAGATATTTTTGCCCGCGGAGTTGACTTCCAAGTGGTCAACCTAAATATAAGTTGGAAGGCTCCAGCTAAGTTTGATGATGTGATTGCCATATCAGTTAAAACAAGCCGCGTTGGAAATAGTTCATATGGTTTCGCGTTTGATTTTTATAACAAAACGAGCGACCAGCAGATTGCCATTGCAGAGGCTGTCTATGTGATGGTGGATGCGGATACACATGGTAAAATGACAATACCAGACGACCTTCGTAAGATCCTAGAAGAAGGCGTGCCTGGACAAGTCGTTAACCATGCGGGTGACTAAATTCACCTACCAGCGCGAAGCGAATATTCTCGGGATCTGGCCAAGCTTAAAAAGAACGACAATTCCTTTCACGGTTGGTTAATTGAAATCTTAGCGATGTGCAATGCATTTTATTGCCTAAACCGCAGTAACTTTAGCCAATAGCCTAATAAAATCAGATGCTGGTTTGCGTTCGTCATAATGAAGCTCTATGATAAATTAATCGATCGCGACGCTCTGTTGCCCACAGTTTAATCGGTTGCGACGATAGCAAAAACTACCCAGTTAGTCATAACACTTCATGAGCAATTCGAACTTCAGCAGTTTGGTTTATCGAATCATCGGCAAGCCCGATCGATGGCACGATGACTATATTGTAGAAATGATGCAACAATATCTAGATGAGGCAGGGGAACTAGATGATCCCTTTTATGTTTCAGAGTTGGCGGCGGGTGAGCAATTGTTGGCGAGTCTAAAGCAAGGGAATGTTGCGCTGAACGCCTTTAATACATTATTGGACCAAAGTCGTTTTCAGATGATCATTCTGGATGAGCAAATGGAATTTGTTTATCACAATAAAAATGCAGATCGCCTTTTTTCATTCTTAACTCATCCTAAGAATGACCGAACCATTGTTCCGGCCTTAGCTCAACAAATTAAAGATGTACCTATTGCCAATTCAGTAAATTCAAACAATGCACTTGTGGCTTTGGATTTTCAAGATGAGCACGGCGATCAAATCTATATGAGATCGATACAAAGTAAAGTTAGGGCATCATCTGAACCGACATACTTTCATATTCTCATGGTGTTAGATGATGAGCACGCCCATTCTCAGCTTAATTCTGAGTTAGTCACAATGTATGGCTTTACGTCAAAGGAACAACGAATTGTGGTTCGGTTGATCCATGGCGAATCAATCAAAGAAATTGCGATTGACTCTTTCGTTTCAGAACACACAGTCAAGAGCCACTTAAAATCGATCTTTGCTAAGACCGGAGCAAAATCCCAGGGTTCGTTGATTAGCTTGATTTTGACCCATGAGTCACAGGTGCTTGACTCTTATTTTGAATCTGACATCTCTACAGCTGTGGCGTCGAGTAATGGAGAGAATGATCGTGAGCTAAGGTTAAGCGGTGGTCAGTTGATTAGTTATTGTGATTACGGCCCTGCCAATGGCCGACCACTAATTGTATTTCATAGCGGGTTTGGCTCACGGTTGGCGATACCACCCGGTTATCAAGAGGCCTGTAAGAAACACAATCGAAGAGTGATTGTGCCCGATCGACCAGGCTTGGGTAAAACGCCTTTTATTGAAGGTCATCCCGAAAACTGGAATAGTCAACTCCAAGAGTTTATAGATATTCTAGGCATTGAGGAATACGATGTTCTAGGGAGTATTATCGCATGCCAAATGGCGATGAGTTATGTTGCGCAAGCTGGCTCGCGAGTAAATAAATTAATACTTGCATCACCGGTATTTTTGAACACTGATGAGCACGCGAGCTATCTAACCGAGATACTTGCTCCTGCTGCTCGGTATGTGAAACTTTCTCCGCAATTCGCTAGAGAGATTTACGAATTATGGTTAAAGAGCGTGACCTTGAATCTTGATGGACACTACCCGAGTATTTTGGAAGAAAGTATTGGGAGTGCTGAGCGCGAGTTATTCGCCAATGAAAATGTCGTTCGACTTCTCACTGATGTTTTCAAAGAAGGCGCGCGCCATAGTTTGGATGGCATTTTAAATGAAATGATATTTTGTATGACCCCGCTAAAGCTGGATTTGTCAAAATTCACCACGCCAGTTGAAGTTTGGTATGGCACGGAAGACAAACGAATTACCGAAAAAGGAGTGTCAAAAATATTCTCTGAATTCCCGAATTGTAAAACTCATACCAGAGCAGGCTATAGTGAACACCTTTACTACGCTCTATTTGAGGAAATGATTGCCTAGGGATAGAAACGCGCTCCTGACTGGTTGTCAGGAACGGTTTCCTGAATGTTTTTAGACTTCCATTGCATGGCGTTAGCTCTGCCAAAATGAAAAAGCCGACACTAGACAGAAGAGAGAATACTGATGCGAGTTGCCAGATATGCCCTCTAAACGGTCTGTTGCGCCCGGTAGGAGATTAGTTAGAACCGATGTTCTCATCGAGAAAGCTGAACATCTTTGTATAAAGGTCGCGACGTTTGTCGACGTCCCAAACTCCATGACCGGCGCCGTCGTAACTCACCCAGTTAACGTCTTTGTTTGCTTTCTTCAGCGCTTTGCGCATGAGCTTGGCGTGCTTGATCGGAACACGTCGATCTTCGACTCCGTGGATCAGCATAATATCTGCGGTTAACTTATCTGCATGAGTTGTCGGCGAGTTATCGGTAAGTTTCTGTTTGTCACGGCCTAACACTTTTTCTAAATATGCCTCACCCCCCCCAAAAGTCAGGGATGTCGCCATCCGAGTACATAACATTGAGGTCATAAACACCGACATAACCAATCACACATTTATAAAGCTCTGGGTCCCGAATCGCAGACATCATGGCGGCATAGCCGCCGTAACTGGCGCCATAAATACAAATGCGTTGGCCATCTATGTCCGGTCGTTTTGCAGCCCATTGCGTAGCGTCGATAATGTCGTTGATCATTTCCCCACCCCATTCGCGGTAACCTTTTCTCTCAAACGCTTGGCCATAGCCTCCGCTGCCACGAAAATTAACCTGTAAAACCGCGTAGCCTCTACTAGCAAGGAGTTGAGTTTCTTGGTTGAAGTCCCAATGGTCGCGGACGCCATGCGGTCCTCCGTGAGGCACAACGATAAGAGGCGAATTATTATTGACATTATTGGGTAGGGTCAACAAGCCATGTAAATCGACACCATCTCGCGCTTTGAGCTTAATGTTCTCCATTGCTGCCATTTGTCGTGGGTCAATCCAAGATAGGTTTGCCCAAAAAAAGTCAGCCTTCTTTGTTTCAGTATCGAAAAGATAATATTCCCCTGGGTTGGTATCGCCACTAACACGTACCAGCAGTTTTTTCCCATCCTTGGTGTGGCTAGTAATGAAGACATCTTGTCCTTTGAATGCTTTTACTAATAACTTGTGTAGGCCCTTCATTTGGCTTGAAGACTCAATGTATTGGTAGTTAGCTGCAGCGGGATACGAAACACCGACTACCGGTTCATTGCTTTCTATATCATTTTGCCAAAATGAGAGGTCGGCATCTTTCTGTGTGAAGAGAGTTTTAGAGACTCCAGTATTCAAATCGAGCTCTAATAGAGAATTTATCTCTTTATCGCCCATATCAGTTTCTAAGTAGACTTTAGTTCTCATGTTATTGATCTGTACAGGCTTTCCTAGGCTGGTAGCGCCATCGGCCAGTTCCATTTCCTGCCATTCTGCTTCGTTTGATTCACGTGACGCGGCATGAAATTCATCGTTCCTATCCCACCAGCTGATGAAACGCACTTCGCCTTTTTTATCTGCCAAAATATCAGCACGATTAAACGGTACCCTTTCTATTTCTGTTTTACGCCCGGTATAGATATTCAATTTACTAATCATCGGAATAGACTTAGTCGTCCAAGGGTATTCCGCGATCAGTATATGTTTTGGGTCGTCCTCCAACAGACTTATTATATCCTGTGATGCCCTAATATCCTTTTTGGTATGTATACGCCGCCCAGCCTCTTGGTCGCCCGCGCGATAACCATAGAGTTGTTTAGTATTTGTGCCATCGATATTCGTCGCGAAGAGCTCGCCTGTTGCGAAGGGACGATCTAGTTGAGAGTATCGTTGCGCAAACTCAAATACAATGCGCTCGTCATTTGCCCACTGAAAGCTATGGATGATCGTGTTTTTCGGGGGTCGGACCCCACCAACGACTTCCTGGGTATCCGTCGTTAGTACAAACAATAAAACGGTGCCCTTGCTGCGCATTCGGCCGGCGATATGTTTGCCGTCCGGTGACAAACGCAAATCGAGATAATCACCATGTTTGATAAAGTGCTCTAACGGGATGGGATTCGCTTGGGCCAAGCCAAGCCAGGCAATGCCGAAAAAGATAATGGCGACTTTGGTTTTTAGAAGAAACATCTTTTTAACAAGCTCCTTTTGTATTGTTATTTTTAGTATCTCTGAGTTTACAGAGGTGAGGACTAGATTTTGCTAACAAGTAAGTATAATCATATCATCTTCCGGCACCAAATTACTGTGTGCGGCGGGTGTTTTGTTTCGTATTGGGCTTCTTGCTTATAATAGGGGATCAATCACTGCACGCCATTCTTCAAGAGTCGTTTCATGATTAACGGGCACATTATCGGCATTGTTGATGAATAGCGTAGGCGTGGCCCATACGGCACGTGTTGCCGCAAAGCGTATAGGCGTTCGAGCATTAATATAAACATCGTGCTCGTCCATTTCTTTTAAGAACTCGTCAGGATTTACCGCTGCGTGTTGTTCTGCAAAATTCACCACTAGGTTGCGTAAATCATTATGAGTTTTATCAGTAAATTGCCCGTTGTAATATTGGTCCTGCCTTTCATACATATAGGTAGCAAAGTCAAAGAATCGCTGCGCATCACCATCAGCCAGAGCGAATAGGCCAAGACTCATGTCCCAAGCCTGGCGATGATTGCTCAAGGTAATCAAATGCACACGCAAACTGACAGAGTCGTTCTTGTAGTGCTCCAATAGTTGCAACAAAGTAGGCCATGCTCTTTTCGAATGCGGGCACTGAATATCGACAAAGGCATCGATGGTTACTTTTGCTGCAGGATCTCCCAGCAAAAATCCGCTGGGTTGTTGTGGAATTGGAATGGCCATGGACGCTGTCTATCTTAGAATTATTTGGATTAATTATATCGCAAGTCGTATCGGGTATCATATTTGAAACGACCTTATCAATTTCTGCATCTAAAGAGTGAACCCTCTATTCTTTGCAAGTTATGAAACAGAATCTATATCTAGCCCTCAACCTTTCAATAAGTCTATTTTGTGCTTTCACAAGCATGAATCAGAACGTGCACGCGAGCGTTGATTCAGCGGTTGATAACAATCAGTCTACTAGCCCCTATGTTGATCTGAAGATATTGCAGTGGAACTCAGGTGCGCAATCGTGTGAGCAAGATGTTGCACCGAAGATTCAAGTGGTTAGGGCGGCAAAGAACAGTTATGTGCTGCGGCAGAACAAGTGCACCACTTTTGAGGCTCCTTTTCTCTATTTGTTAATTGGGGAAAAATCCGCTGTATTAGTCGATACTGGAGCCGTCGAGTCTTCAGAAGCATCGCCAATATACGCGACAGTTAACGACCTTATTGCTCAAGCAAGCGGGGCCGAGAAGCCGCTTTTAGTGCTGCATTCCCATAGTCATTCAGATCATACGAAAGGCGATCCTCAGTTTATTGGTAAAGATATGGTGAGTGTCGTTGGAAAATACCAACATGATATTGTTGAGCGTTTTGGGCTTGATGAATGGCCAGCCGGGCAAGCTGAAATCGACCTTGGTGGGCGAGGGGTTACTGTACTGCCCATTCCTGGACATCAGGATCAGAGCATCGCTATATACGATAGCCAGACTCAATGGTTGCTAACCGGGGATACGCTCTATCCTGGTTCGATCAGAGTAAAAGACTGGAATCAGTTTAAAGCCAGCATTAAGCGGTTGAGCGAGTTCGCAATTTCGAACACGGTATCAATGGTGCTCGGAGCGCACATTGAAATGAATGCGCAAACTAGCAAGATCTATTCGATTGGCAGCACTTATCAGCCACATGAAATGCCACTGGCCCTACCGATAGAAGCATTGTATGAATTAAATTCAAAGCTGCAA
>CAJQNY010000278.1 GCA_905479805.1 uncultured Arenicella sp. | reverse complement strand
AATCTTGAATTTCACCAATTGGATCCGGCAACGCAGCCACCTGCTCACAACCCATCGCCATAGCTCGGATTCGATCCTCGTCCAATTCCAGCCTATCAAGTAAAGCATTATCAAGCTCCTTGACTCGACCATTTTCCATATCCTTGCTGTTTGCTGCGAGTAAATCAGGCATCGATAATAACAAATTGCGTGCAATTGCCCTCAGCGCCTCATCCTTTTCACCACGCGTCGCCATTGACATACCTCTGGCGGCAGATCTTGCCTTGATGCCAAGCTCATTTACATACTCGGGGATATTCATTGCACACTCAATAACTGGAAAACATTCGGTGGAATTACTTGGTAAAATTATTCAGTGAAATTAATAGTGATTAAATTCAAGCAATTTGCTCAAAATCAAAATTGATTCCACAAATACCGCCACAGAGAAACTCTATTTGCTGCCACGCATCACCTACTTCACTAAACCGTTGACCCTTGATCGATTGGTCTAATTTAGCGGCATTTTGCAGTAATTGATACCACTCTCTCGAAACAAGTCGCTTTAGCGCAGTGCCGACAACTGCCTCTCGTTTACTCCAGATTCGAAATTGTTTGAAAACACTCGCCTGATTCTCACCACGACTTAGCGCGCTCGATATTGCAGCCATGGTCCGTAGTTCACGCACTAAAGCCCAAACAACAATGACCGGCTCTACACCTTCCATTTGCAGACGCTGTTTTATTCTTAAGGCACGATTGAAATCACCCAACAAGCAAACATCAGTTAGGGTATAAACATCAAACCGCGCTTGATCTGCCAGGCTTTCAGTAAGTAATTTCAAAGTAACCGCGCCGTTGTCAGCTAAAACTTGAATCTTATCGATCTCTTGAGCAGCCGCCAGCAAATTACCTTCTAGCTGCTCCGCCAACAGATCAACGACCCCATTCTCGACTCGAAGTGCACGGCTCTGCAATCGCATTTTTAACCATCGCGGGAATTGCTGTGGGCTGATGTCATAACAATCTGCAACCCAACCTGTATTTTCAACTAGCTTAGCCCATTTCGCTGAACGCTGACGTTTATCCAACGCAGGCATAATCACCACTAAAATATCATCTTGAGGAGGTTGGTTACAGAACTCAGTCAGCGCCTTAGTACCCGGGGCACCTAAACTCTTAGGAACCCTAAGTTCAATTAATCGCCGCTCGGAAAACAATGACATCGACTGGCCGGCGCCGGTGACCTTACCCCAATCGAAACCGGTTTCGACTTGGTATTTTAGCCGTTCACTGAAACCTCTATCCCTAAGTACTAGCCTAAGCTTATCTAAAGCTTCCTCGACGAGTAAGGGCTCATTTCCATTGATCAGGATTATTTTGGGAAGAGCATCATCTCCTAACTTTGATAAACTTGTCGCTATATCATCAATTGCGATTCGCATCAGTTCACAAACGGCAAGATTGATTCAAAGGTCATACCTTATTTACCTGTTTGGGCCCCAGCCTCTACGCTAGGGCTGTAGTCAACGAGGCTAGAAAGTTGACGTACTACACGTAACGCAATATCTTGCTCCATATCTTCAAGCAACTCGAGTTCCTCAGATTCTGATTCGATAATCAGCTCAGGGTCAAAATCGTAACGTCGAGATTCTGTTAGTGACGCTTCTCGGATAATATTCCCCTGTGGATCCAACAACTCATAATCAACCTGCAAGATAAAATTATAGCTGTTGGCCTTACCACGCTCATCCAACGTACCTACCGTCCGCCTAGATTCAGTGTTAACAACATCCAACACCACATCAGCGCCCGCTTCATTAGTTGAGAGCTGTGCACCACCATTTTCTAGTACATCTTCAAGCTGATCCTTAAAGGTGCCTTTAGGGGCTTTCACGTGCATATTTTGAATATTCTCAGGTAGCGGAATATTGCCACGCAGATGAAATCCGCACGAAGCTAAACCAATCGCTGTAAGCGCGATCAAAATAATATTTCCAACGTAAACTCGTTTTATCATGAATATCAACCTATTGTGGCGATGATGCTTCGGCCTTGCTTCGTGTCCTACAAATTATTGTGTAGTCGTTGAGCAAGCCCTATGTGCCATCGATGCATGTTTGGATTAAATGTATTTTATCTTAACCACCCAGTATTGCCAGATCAATTCGCGACAATATTAACTAGTTTTTTCGGTACAACGATTACTTTTCTGACAGTCAAATCTGACAAAAATCTTGAAACATTTTCTTCGGCTTTCGCCATTTCCTCGATTTCGGCATTATTTGCTGAAGCCGCCACACTCAATTTTGCCCTCAACTTGCCATTAATTTGGACGACATAGGTGATTTGATCTTGCACCAGTGCGGACTCATCCAACACCAACCAACTACCGTTCAACTCGACATTTTCCTCAGCAAATTGCTCCCAAAGAAACTCGCATAAATGCGGTGATACCGGAGCTAACATCTTTAATAGTACGCAAGCCGCTTCAGCCATAACCGGAGTCGCAAGCTCTTGCATATCTCCCCATTTAGCTTTCTCCATAGCATTCGTTAGCTCCATGGCAGCTGCAACAACCGTATTAAATTGTTGACGCTCGTAATCTCTCAGTACTCGCTTCACAATAGTATGTGTGAGCAGTCGCATTTCTTTTACCGACTGCTGACAACTATCGTCCAATCCACTTAGATCAATATCACTAATTTGTTCTAAAGGCGTTGATTTTAAAGTAGATTCATTTTTGTAAAAGAAAGCGTATACGCGTCTCAAGAACCTGGAGGCTCCAGCAATCGCATCATCGTTCCATTCAAGGGACTGATCAGGCGGTGCGGCAAACATTGTGAATAAGCGCACTGTGTCTGCGCCATATCGATCAATCATACCTTGCGGGTCAACGCCATTATTCTTGGACTTAGACATTTTTTCCACACCGCCGATGGCTACTTCGCTTCCATCGGAATTTAGCGTGGCCCGTTTAGGGCTGCCTTTTTCATCCAACTCAAGCGTTACATCCACCGGATTGAAAAACTCTAACTTACCGGCTTGATCCACCCGATGATATGTTTCAGCTGTCACCATACCCTGCGTGAGCAACTTAACAAACGGCTCATCAGAATCTAACAACCCAACATCTCGCATCAACTTATGGAAGAAGCGCGCGTACAAAAGATGCATGACTGCGTGCTCAATACCACCAACATACTGATCTACCGGCAACCAATGATTTGCGCGTTCATCCAGCATGGCAGTGTCGAGGTCAGCGCAACAGAATCGGGCGTAGTACCACGAAGACTCAAAGAATGTGTCAAAAGTGTCTGTCTCTCGCTGCGCCTCTAGGCCTGTCTCGGGGTGCACCGTATCAATGAACGAACGCATTTTTTTGATTGGCGAACCAACGCCATCCATCACGACGTCTCTGGGTAATTCCACCGGGAAATCGCGAGCGGGACTTGCCTCTCCCAATTTGTCATACACCATCGGAATTGGACAACCCCAATAACGTTGTCGAGAAACGCCCCAATCCCTAAGACGGTAGTTCACCTGCTGTCGGCCGAGCGAATTGCTCACCAACCATTGTGTTATTTGCTGCTTGGCTTGGTCTGAACTCAGACCATCAAAATCACCGGAGTTAATCAAAATTCCTTGATCGGTAAACGCCCCATCGCCAATATCCGCCTTTTCATCTTCCGGCTTGATAACTGACTTAATGGCTATTTGGTATTTATTTGCGAATTCGAAGTCGCGCTGGTCATGAGCTGGCACCGCCATGACAGCCCCCGTTCCATATGACATCAAAACAAAATTTGCACACCATATAGGAATATCTTCGCCGGTAATCGGGTGTGTAGCATGCATCCCTAAAGAAATACCTACCTTCTCCATAGTCTCCAAATCAGCCTCAGCAGTTGAGGTTTGCTGGCATTGTTCTCTAAATTGGGCGATAGCCTGACTTGATTCTGCAGCAGCGATCGCCAACGGATGATCCGCAGCTACTGCTAGATAGGTGACTCCCATCAAGGTATCAGGCCGAGTAGTAAACACTTCCAAGTCGCCATGCGTACTCACAAAAGTAACGTCGGCTCCCACAGACTTGCCAATCCAATTACGCTGCATGGTTTTCACCGAGTCAGGCCAACCGTCCAAATCATCTAGTGATGAAAGAAGCTCATCGGCATACTCTGTAATCTTAATAAACCACTGCGGAATCTTCTTCTTCTCTACCAAGGCTCCAGATCGCCATCCTCTACCATCAATAACCTGTTCGTTAGCAAGCACTGTTTGATCAATGGGATCCCAATTGACTTCAGCTTCCTTTTTATAGACTAAACCGCGTTCATAAAGCTTAGTAAAGAACCATTGTTCCCACTTGTAATAACTAGGGTCACAGGTCGTCAATTCTCGATCCCAGTCATAACCGAAACCCAATCTTTGTAGTTGCAAACGCATCGTCGCGATATTTTGGTCTGTCCAAGCTGCTGGAGCAGTCTTATGTTGAATTGCAGCATTCTCAGCCGGCAACCCAAATCCGTCCCATCCCATGGGATGCAATACATTCTTTCCCAACATACGCTGATAACGACTGATAACATCACCAATCGTGTAGTTTCGCACGTGTCCCATATGCAGCTTCCCTGATGGATAGGGAAACATCTCTAAGCAATAGAATTTTTCCTTAGTACTGTCTTCTAAGGCCTTAAATGTTTTATTTTTGGCCCAGATGCTTTGTGCTTCTGTTTCTATTTTTTGTGGGTCGTAATCTTGCTGCATGGTACTAAAATTGCCAGTTAATCTATATCAATCTATTAACCGTCTATTGTAGCCACATGAAGTATCTTATTCACTCATTATGTTTGACTATTCCTTTAATTTTGCCATATCGGATGACAGAGTCATTATCTCCATCAACATCATTTCAACTCAACGATTGTCCATGAGGTTGTTATATTGCAGGAATCAGAGCTGGAACAAATATTTATATTGACTGGACTACAAAAAGCTTCCTGCTCTTTGGTAAATGGCACGTAACATTGCGTGCAAACCATTGCTTCTTGTTGGACTAAGGTGATCAGTAAAGCCTATGTCGGCGATGAAGTTTGGTTTGGCATCGAGGATGTCTTGTGGCTTTTGATCGCTATAGACCCTTAACACTATCGCCACCAGCCCTAAGACAATAGATGCGTCACTGGTTCCATCAATGTGCAACTTCTCACCACGCATTTCCATGTTAAGCCAAACCTGAGACTGACAGCCATGAATCCTATTCTCTTCAGTTTTCCACTGTTCTTCGAACTGAGGCAATTGACGCCCGAGGTCAATAACTTGCTCGTATCGTGACATCCAGTCGTCGAACATCGCAAACTCTTCAACTAACTCATCCTGAATGGCCTGTATATCACGCATTATTATCCCCTTCTCCACCGCGTACCTTCGGCACTATCTTCTAGAATAATATTTTGAGCAACCAATATATCTCTAATCTCATCAGCTCTTGCAAAATCCTTACCCTTCTTAGCGGCAATACGTTCTGCCACCAATTGATCTATTTCATCTGAATCATCTGCGCTATTTACTCCCTTAAACCAATTCTGAGGGTCTTGCTGTAGTAAACCCAACAATTCACCTGATTGAATAAGACTTGCCTTTAATTCTGCTTTTTCTGCAGGATCCTGAGAGATATTAGCCCGTTTAGCAATCGCAAATAGTTCAGCTAAGGCTCTCGGAGTATTCAGATCATCATTCAATGCCTCCCAGAACTTTTCAGGAATAGCCATCTTAGAATCACTCGCTGGGACATCGTCTAAATCTCTAAGCGCCCCATATAGTCGGTCAAGGCTATTCTTAGCCTGTTGCAAAATATCTTCACCGATATCAACAGGGGCACGATAATGAGCAGACAGCAGAACGTAACGTATCGCCTCACCCGGGACTTGTTCTAGGAGGTCTTTGACCAACCAAACGTTGCCCAATGATTTGGACATTTTTTGTTGGTTAAAATTCACAAACCCATTGTGAACCCAATATTTCACATAGGGCTTTCCCTTGTGCGCACACGCGCTTTGCGCACGTTCATTCTCATGATGCGGAAACACTAAGTCGATCCCACCTCCATGAATATCAATCGTTTCACCTAGGTGCGTTTTGATCATAGCCGAACACTCTATATGCCAACCCGGCCGCCCTCGGCCCCAAGGACTGTCCCAACCTGGTTGATCAGGCTTTGACGGTTTCCAAAGAACAAAATCGCCGGGGTCTTTTTTGTAAGCAGCGACGTCGACTCGTGCGCCTGCCAATAGCTCTTCAGGGTCGCGCCTAGATAACTCACCATAGGATTCGTAAGACGATACGTTAAACAATACATGCGCTTCAGCTTCATAAGCGTGCGCAGACACAATCAACGCTGAAATCATCTCAATGATTTCAGGAATATGATCGGTAACCTTGGGTTCTAAATCCGTGGCCAACACACCAAGCGTATCCAGATCATGGTGATAAGCTTCAGTGAACCTTTGCGATATCACCGAAATATCAACGCCTTCTTTAGCCGCTGCAGTGTTAATTTTATCGTCTATGTCAGTAATGTTTCTGGCGTAGGTTACCTTTGGAAATTGCCGGCGCAATACACGAGCCAATGTATCAAAAACTACTGGAGGGCGGAAATTTCCCACGTGCGAATGACTGTAAACCGTCGGCCCACAGACATACATGGTCACATGATTTGGGTCGCTAGGGACGAATTCTTCCTTTGTTTTGGTTTCGGTATTGTAAATTTTCACTGCAGTTATCACCGGCATTTTGCCGTAAAGTTAGCGTTTGGGGATGCTCTATGAGAAGAACAACAAAGAATACCTATTTACTCAGTAGCTGTCAGCAACGTTCGCAGTGTCAGCTGCGTTTAAAGTGCCAACCGCGCTTAAAGTGCCAACCGCGCTTAAAGTGCCGACCGCGCTTGAAGTGTCGACAATAATTAAGGTGTCAGCTCCTGAATGAAGTAGAAAATATCGGACGTGAAGCCAACAAATAAAAGACTACCTCTTCCACTGCCTTACTGTTGACGGTACCTTAATGTTGCCATCATCAGTACATCGTTGCCATTCTCGATCACATGGTTAGGGTTTTGACGATAAGCGACGAAACTCCCTAATTCAATATTCTTAGTGATTTTGGTACGGTAGTAAGCTTCAATAGAACGCTCTGTGGCGCCGGTTTCAGACAAGTTAATCCGCTCACGATCAAATCGTACATCACCATTAATTTCTCGCCCAACCGGCAATGAATAATCGACGGCGCCAGAGCGGACTTTTAAAGGTTGTGAAAATGCTAAACCAAATTGATCTTTACTGCGGAAAATATCGTTGCCCACTAAACCAATACTGTACCAATCACTTCGAAGATCAGAAAAATCTTTCAACAGGCTTTTATCAGCGGCATCGACCTTAGTTTTTCCTACACCGTAATTTGCAACTATGCTAATCCGTTCGCTTGCATGCAACTTGCCCGATACATTGAGCGCATAGGTTGTAGCAGTATTGACCCCAAAAATTCCGCCCGCGGCTCCACCAAATAAACTGCCCTTCTCTTCTATCTGTCCAAATTGCAAAGACAATCCTGCATTATCATTAAATTGATAACTCCCCTCTACAATACTAGAAAAACTATCTTGACCAAATCGTCTCTGCTGATCCACTGAAACAAGACCTAATTTAATTGCAGTCTTATCAAATTTTCGCGGTGAATAAGCGAGACTTGCTGTGTGGCCTTGGGAACTAAAGCCGCTCAGCACTGAGCCAAAAGACTGACCCGAAATAAATGAACTACTACCAAAGTCATTATCCGCTTGAAGTTGCGAAACAGCACCAAACGCCTGGGCTGGACTAACTTGGTACCCACCTTGTAACTCCAACTCAGAGCTCAACTGGCTTCGAAGCGCCAATGAGACATGTGCATCTTCATTCTCAAGCACAACATCACCCGGCATTCCAAAGTATTCAATCATGTCAATTCGGTGATCTGTTTTCGCAGTCGCAGCAAAAGCCACTTCGGCATTCAATCCTGGGAGGGCAAAACCATCACCGGTTGATGCTCTTTCAAGAGAATGAAAAAACTCATTCAAGTGCAACGATCCGTCATTGACACTAACTTGCGCGCCTAAATCCAGCTCAAATCCTCGTCCATAAGAATCAAGTACCAACGTTTTCTCAAGCTTAGTACTTGGTTTTCTCGAAAGGAGCAAAGCACCTGCTAATGCTCCACCCAGTAACAATGCAGCACCGCCTCCACCACCGCCACCGCCGCCGCTATTTGTTACTGGAGGCGTTGTCGGCTCTGTTGGAACCGTTACTGGGCCAATAACATTATTTAGAACCTGTTCAGCATTGGCAATGAAGCCACGCCCGTAAACATCATCTGTCCCAATTTCGCCTTTGTCTTGGGCAGATTGCAGTATCACATCAACAACCTCCGTAGCTGTCAGGTTCGGATTCTGTTGTAAAACAGCGCCGGCGATCCCCGCTATTCTAGCTGCAGCCCACGAGGTACCGCCTTCCGTTGCTATGGGACTAGGGAGACCTACCGCAGCGACATATCGCTCTGCGGTTGTGCCAGCTCGATTAGACGAAGGCAATAGAACGCCCTCCGCATCAGTAGCGCCAACAATAACTACGCCCGCAAGATTAAAGCTAGCTGTAGCGAGAGCATTTGGCTGGCCGGATATTTCGTTACCTGCCATGATGGCGATGACCTTTCCCCCGCTGGATAACTCGGGTAATAGTGATGCCGCAGCGCCTGTGACGCCTCGTGTGCCCCACGTGATAGCGATGACACGAACATCCGCACGCCCAAGAATATCGGAGAGAGCACTATCACGAGCAGTTCGGACTTGGTCTTCAAAGAAGAACTCTTCAGTATTACCATTCGTTACTACAAAAGGAACAATCTCACCAGAGAAGGCTTCCGCAATCAGCCGTGCCGAAATCGTACCATGACCTTCTTCTTCACGGTCTGAAACATCCGCGGTATCATCGCTATTTAAGAAATAGTTAAATCCGCCGACTACGTTGAGACCCGCATTTGGGTCTATCCCCGAATCAAGAATGGCCACTTGCTGAGCATGTGCACCCCCGGCGACAGTAACCATCATGATAGCGGCAGCTAGCACACTGCCCTTCATTGTTTTTTTAAAGCGTGAGCGCTTCTGTACAGTGTGCAGAGCCACTGGTTTTTCCGGAGCAGGCATAGAGGACTTAGATTGATAGTGCAATGACATTGGGACTCTTATTATTCAAATGAAGTGATCTGGCAGAATGCTATTGATTATAGTTGTTCCTATACGGCAAACAAGTTACGCATAGCTAATAATAGCGTTTACTTAATTACTCTGCTCGGATGAAATTTTTTATTTTGGCAAGCCATGTCGACAACACCTAACTCTAGCAAAAAAATTAACGCCCGTACTCGCCGGAAAAATAAGACCGCTCACGGGAGAACAATAGCCGCAGAGCTATCACCACCATGACTCCAAATACTAATAGCATCCATTCAGGCATACTAAACCCGAGTAGCCTCCACTGCACTTCCGCGCATTCTCCGCTACCCTGCAACACCTTAGCAATAACGTCACGCCAAGGAAAGACATCCATCATAAAGGCAAGATCAGGCCCACATTCGGGAACCTGATCCGCTGGAAGGTGCTGTAACCACACTTGTCTACCAGCTATCGCCAGCCCTAGTAACGAGGCTAGACTGACGGCGAATGCCAATGTTTTAGAAAGTATTTTTTTCGGTCTCAGCACGATGCCTATTAGGCAGAGGCCAGCAACTATTGCCAAGCAGAAGCGTTGAAACATACATAGAGGACAAGGCGCCAAACCAAGATGCTGCTGGAAGTAGAAGTATGCAATAGCAATTAAGGATGCGCTCGCAACCAACCCGACCCAATACCAACGTGTTGCTATCATTGAAAACCCTCTGACTGACGATGTTGCTGTTTATTTTTACGTTGAGCTAACCACGGACACCTAATTACACTCATAAGCCTGGCGGCATCTATTTCATTCGACCGAATAAAAGCTCTTGCCTCCCCCAACTCGCAATCAGTATACATCATAGAGAACACGCGCCGAAACAAAGACTTTAATTGAAAACCTATTTATCATTTGGCCAATACACCACATGATTTTCTAGCTGCCCAGGCAGCACATCCTTTAGCTTAACCGTTCGGCCTTGCACTGTTTTATTCAACTCATGGATTGTTCTTTTACTACCACTATTGAGGTGATGCCAACTAGGGAGTTCCTTGCCTTCCAATAACAAACGATAAGCACAACTTGGCGGTGCAAACTCAGCGCATTCTACAACATTTTCCTTATTCATCGCCATACAGTCAGGTACACGAGCCGACCGTTGCTGATAATCAGTACATCGACATGAACCTTCGTCCAAAAGTTCGCAAGCCACATTGGTAAACACTATTTCTTCAGTCTCTTCATCTTCGAGTTGATGCAAACAACACTTGGCACATCCATCGCAGACAGACTCCCATTCATCGTGCGACATTTCCAGTAAATGTTTACTTCGCCAAAATTGGTTCGTTGTGGTCATGAAGGCTCATTTATTCTAGTCTAAGAAGAAGTTAAGTATGGCGAAATGATACCGTCCCACAACTCGAGTTTCTTGTGCTTTTTCATCGCGGCGTGCGCCGGACTAGTCGACGGTAATCGCTGCAAGGATAAGTTATTGTGGGCGCAATTTAATTCAGGCAAGTGTCTCATAAAAATCTGCATAGCCGCCGCCCCATTAAAGCAAATTAACTCAATGTTTTGGTGAGACCGCAATAGTTCTTGAAAATCATTCACCTTTTCGCTTCGACGCTCAATCTTTGCATCAAGGCTCCCTGAGCGCTCGCACTCCTGCAAAACATCCCATAAAGCTATTCCTTTGGCCTGAATGGCAGCAATTTTTTCGAGATAACTTATCTGCATATCGAAGTCACAAAGCTCACTCATTAACCACCAAAAGCAATTGTGCGGATTTGCATAGTATTCATCTTTGGCCAACGAAATTTGGCTTGGCATAGTGCCCAAAACAAGAACTCTCGAATCTCGCTCCAGCAGAGGAGAAAAAGAACATATAGACGATTTAGAAGTCATTCACAAGGAAGATCTTAGAGCAGCATTAGCCTAGACAATTCAAATTACTTCCTAATACGGCAAAAACCGCTACCGACCTAATACTGAAATCATGACGGCAATTCCGCTGGATAACTCTTCTTCAAACTCCGGAATCATTTTTTCAATTGTGTAGTAGTAGTCATAAAAACCATCACGGTCTTCCATTTCCAATAGCAATCTTAAGCGCTCATAATGATATCGGTCTTCGGCAATTTCATTATTTTTAGAGAATTCCAATAATTCTAGCGCAAATGCGAAATCTTCCTCTTCCAATAACTTATCAAAACGTTGGTCAAAACTAAGCTCTTGATCTTTGTTAGCAACCGAATCAGTTTCAAACTCAATCACATGCTCTGAATCGTCTGTTGTTTTTAGGTCCCCCATTTCGTCTAGGTCTTCATCTTCGACACTATTCCAATCATTCGAGCTATTGTGTTCATTAATGACTATTGCTGAGTCACGCACTACGAACTCTTCATCGTCATGCATCCCAGCATCCAGTGAATCTAGCTGGCCATCTTTGTGCTTTGGTACGTCTTCCAAATCAAGAAAGGATACTTCTTCAACATGTTCTTTTTTCATCTTCTCTTGAACCGCAGCCAAGATAGAAAACTCTTTATCACCGCCAAAATCTGCACGCGAAATTGCCATATCTGCATCACTCTCTACCTCTACGACGCTCTCCTCAAAATGAACACGGTCGTCACGTCCGAATACATTTAAGTCATGCCACAAAGTCGCCAAGCGATTACGAAACAAAATGCCAAAAAGTGCAATTAACAATAACGGTAAGATCCATAAATAGGCAAACACATCAAAACTTCTACCGTCTCTATCTGCTGTCGGCGACTTAATATCGATACGACCATTCTCTACATCACCCCCACTGACTATTTTATCAACATTGATGCCAGAGAAATCTTCCATAGCCTCAATTCGTTCTTCTAAGTACTCGATCCTCTTGTCTTTGCGAATAAGCTCTTGAGTTAAGTTCCCTACCGTTGTGGCTAAAGAACTTATGATTTCCTGTGTCTCAGCGGATGCATCAACATTCGACCCATTAATGCTACCAGCAGATTGCTCTAGAGTGCTGGTTCGAAACTGAGTCTGATCTTCTTCTCCTGACAACTGATAAGTCTCAGCAAGGCGTGAGTCCTCGGATAATACAGAGTCCTCAGCCGATGAATAGTCCTCAGCCGATGAAGAGCCCTCAGCCGATGAAGAGCCCTCAGCTGATGAAGAGCCCTCAGCTGATTGAAAGTCCTCAGCCAGTAATGAGTCTTCATTAGATATCAGCTCTGCCGGCTCAACACCCTCCGACGCAAGCGTCTCGTTTGTAATGGAGGGCTCATTATTATTAAGTCGGGGCTGGACAGAAACCGGCTGACTCGAAACCTGCTTCAATTCAGAAATCGCCTGCAACTCACTAAATTGAGCCACGAACTCTCGGCTTGGAATATCCAGATAGCTTCCCACTTTCAGTGAATCCACGGAAGATGTTGAAAATGCTGTCGGGTTCTTCAAGTACAAAGCGAGCATCATCTGATCAATCGAAACATTCATTGCCTTGTTAATACGACGTGCAACACGCCATAACGACTGACCATTGATCACCGCTCCAAATCGAGCTGGAATATTGCCCGGTTCAGCCCAATCATAGGGGCCTAAAACACTCGATTCAGAACTAATAACGTTTCCATCAGGAATTCTTGTTATCCGATAACCTTCGTTACGTGCAGGCAATGAACCAGTTGAATAGGCGCTATCCGAATCAAATGAACCACTGACTGATTCAGGCTCTAGGCTGGTTGTTTGCTGCGAAGCCAAATTCAGCAATACAGTAAAATCTTTGCTTACCGTATTATCGGTATCACTGAGTTGTAATTCAAAATTCAAATAGGGTTCATTCACTAGCCAATCGGTGCGTACAACAATAGAAAGTTGGCTATTTTCACGACTAAGCCGAGTATCTAAATGACCCAACTCTCCAACACGGTCAACCATCGAACTTGATACTAATTCAACAGATAGCAAATCAGGATTAGTAACGTTGAAGATCGGGATAGAAACTTTGAGTGGCTCACCAATATGTGACTCAACTTGCGCCGCTCCAATGCCTAATGCGGACACTTGTGTTGTGCAAAAAGCTCCTATAGCGAAAGCAACAAACAAACCAATCAGCCGAAATGGGTGGGGCCCCCCTCTAACATCAGACGAACGGCTAACCTGATAGCCAGATCGCACCCTAAGTCGATGAGAATAGTTGCTGCTCTTAACTTTTAACGACATTAACCCCTTCCTTCCCTTTATTTACTTGCCGCGCTCGGCCTATTCGACTTTCTCTACCCTATGTGGGCTGAAAACACGAAGTTCTCGACATAATGACTCCAACACTAAGTGTGACTAGAAAACACAATGTTTTCAAGAACTACGATGCAGTTTGTCATGCGTATATTTTTAATATAGTCCGGCAACTAAGCTTTAAACCTTTGCTCAAGGATGCTCACAGCGGGGAGTGATTTGCCCTCTAAAAATTCTAAGAAAGCACCGCCACCCGTTGAAATATAAGATATTTGAGATGAAACACCGTACTTTTCGATTGCTGCAACTGTATCGCCACCGCCCGCTATCGAAAATGCATTGCTTTGTGCAATCGCTTCGGCGATGGCTTTCGTGCCATCCCCAAATTGATCGAACTCAAAAACACCAACCGGTCCATTCCAAACAATCGTGCCCGCTTTCTTAAGCAACTGAGTAAAACGAGTAGCTGTTTCAGGCCCGATATCAAATATCATGTCATCTTCGGAAATTTCACTAAGCGGCTTTATTTCTGCAAGTGCATCCGCAGAAAATCGCTTTCCGCACACTACATCGGTAGGGATCGGTATTAGCCCATCAGCCTCCTTTGCTTTGCTAGATAAGTCTTGAGCTTGGGAGATCAAATCATGTTCACATAAGGACTTACCAACCGCGTATCCTTCTGAGGCAATAAAGGTGTTAGCGATACCTCCTCCCACTATTAACTGGTCAACTTTCTTGGAAAGAGAATCGAGAACGGTCAGCTTTGTAGAAACTTTAGACCCCCCAACAATAGCAACAATAGGCCTAGCGGGCTCGTGCAAAGCCTTAGCAAGAGCATCAAGTTCATTTGACAACAGAGGCCCAGCACACGCAATAGGTGCAAATTTAGAGACTCCATGTGTAGATGCTTGAGCACGATGAGCCGTACCAAATGCATCCATCACAAAAACGTCGCACAAGCTTGCCATACGCATGGAGAGTTTCTCATCGTTAGCTTTTTCGCCATTATTGAAGCGCACATTTTCGCACAGCACTACTTCGTCATCGGCAACTTCAACGCCATCCAACCAGTGGCCCTCCAAGCGAACTCTGTGGGGATACCCAGCCTCTTTAAGCAATTCTTGAATACGAAGCGCCACGGGCTGTAATGAATATTGTTGCTCAACAACGCCTTCTGTAGGTCTACCGAGATGAGACATCAGTATCATCTTCGCACTTTGCTTAATACCCAAGATTATTGTTGGTAAGGACGCTCTTATTCGTGCGTCATTCGCCACTGCACCATCTACCGTCGGCACGTTCAAATCTTGTCTTACCAAAACACGTTTACCAGACAACTCCTGGTCGTGCATTTTGAGAATCTGCATGTTGAACCTCTCACTTACACCGTTAACAGGAATTAGAGCGAATTAGCGACTTCTATGACGTTATCGACAGTGAAACCGAAATGCTCAAATAATAAATCTGCCGGAGCTGATTCCCCAAAGCTTGTCATACCAATTACTTTTCCGTTTAAGCCTACATATTTGTACCAATAATCTGCTATGCCTGCTTCTATCGCAATTCTGTCTGTCACAATTGAAGGTAATACTGACTCTCTATATCCGACATCTTGAGAGTCAAACACATCTGTTGATGGCATCGATACAACTCGTACTGCCTTACCTTGTTTGCTCAATTTTATGGCTGCGTTCATAGCCAACTCCACTTCTGACCCGGTTGCGATCAAAATCAGTTCAGGCAGTCCTTCGCAATCACGCAAGATATAACCACCTTTTTCGATGTTGGCTAATTGCTCTTTGTTGCGGAGCTGATGAGCTAGGTTTTGACGTGAAAAAATCAAACTACTTGGCTTGTCTTTATTCTCTGAAGCCACTTTCCAAGCGACTAAAGATTCAACTGCATCACAGGGTCGCCAAAGAGACATATTTGGAATTAAACGTAAACTGGCTACATGCTCGATCGGTTGGTGAGTCGGTCCATCTTCTCCAAGGCCTATTGAATCATGAGTTAATACATAAATAACGGGCAGCCCCATTAAGGCAGACATTCGCATACCATTGCGCATGTAATCTGAAAAGACTAAGAAAGTTCCTGCATAAGGTTTAAATCCACCGTAAAGAGAAAGTCCATTGCAAATTGCCGACATAGCAAACTCTCGAACGCCAAAGTACAGATAGTTCCCAGAACTATCTTCCGCATCAATGCCTTTAGACCCATCCCAAATCGTATAATTGGAACCTGCGAGATCAGCTGAGCCACCGATTAGCTCTGGCAACAATGGGCCCAATTGATTCAAGGATTTCAAACTAGCCTTACGCGTCGCTAAGGTTGCGCCTTCGTCATCCGCTTGTTGTACCAATTTTTCGACCGAATTAGCCCAATTCGATGGCATATCGCCCGCAATACGTCGGAGAAATTCGTCCGCTAACTCAGGATTTTCACTTTGATACGCATCGAACATAACCTGCCAAGCTTGTTCTGCTTCAGCTCCTTTAATAGTAGCATCCCATGCTGCACTCACTTCTTCTGGAATTGAGAATGCCGGTTCATTCCAATCAAGCTGCTGGCGAACTAAATCAATTTCATCAGCGCCCAATGGCGAACCATGACAATCTTCCTTGCCTTGTTTGTTCGGTGACCCTTTGCCTATAACAGTCTTACAGCAAACCAAGGTCGGTTTGTCTTTTTCATTCTTCGCGTACTGTATTGCCTCAACCAACTTTGTAGCATCATGGCCATCTACTGCTCGAATAACGTGCCATCCATAGGCCTCGAATCGAGCCGCCGTATCATCGGTGAACCAGCCATCCACTTCACCATCAATTGAAATACCATTGTCATCCCAAAACGCGATTAACTTGCCAAGACCCAAGGTTCCGGCAAGCGAACATGCCTCATGTGAAATGCCTTCCATCATGCAACCGTCCCCCATAAACGCATAGGTGAAGTGGTCAACAATCTGATGATTTCTTGCATTAAATTGAGCAGCCATGGTGCGTTCTGCTATTGCCATCCCAATAGCATTCGCAATACCTTGGCCAAGTGGGCCTGTTGTTGTTTCTATACCGGCCGTATATCCATACTCAGGATGACCTGGTGTTTTGGAGTTGAACTGCCTGAAGTTCTTAAGATCATCAATAGAAACGTCATAGCCAGTAAGGTGTAATAAGCTGTATATCAGCATAGACCCATGGCCATTCGATAATACGAAACGGTCTCGATTCGGCCATTTTGGGTTGCTTGGGTTGTGGCTTAAAAAGTCATTCCACAGCACTTCCGCAATATCAGCCATCCCCATAGGAGCGCCAGGGTGGCCGGAATTTGCTTGTTGCACAGCGTCGGCGCTAAGAATCCTAATGGCGTTAGCAAGTTTTTGACGTTCTAATGATGACATTCTTAAGCCTCCAATGGGCAGTGTTCGGATTTGCAATAATCTAAGGATCTTTACCTTAAGCGCGTAATATAACAATTAAAATGTGCCTTGGCACGATTCCCTGTCGATCAAGCAAAGATATTACAATATTTGGAGGACTTGGGTTTTTATCTAGGCGACCCATCGCCTATTTCTAGAATCTCAGAAGTATGAAAATGCTACTTCAAGTGCAGCCAGCTTAGGAATGATATATTTATTACCGTCTTGCTCAAGAATGGCTTCCACATAACGTTTATCAATCTCACCGGGAATCTCAGCATAGGTCGAATCGGCTTTCACGTTGACCTGCTCAGGTACGCCTTGGCAAATCAAGGCTGAATACGCTTTACGTGCAGCTTGAGGGATGGGATTTAACACAACCACAGTTTGTTTAGCTTTCTTTTGAGGTTTTTCTTTTGCGCCATGCAAGCTAGCATAAGAAAGCACAGGCAGACGTTGATTATTCCACGTTAAGTGTCCCTGCATCCAATCGGTCGGCGCTTCAGAAAGCGCTTCCAATACGGGCTTTTCAACCACTGCCGCTACACATTCTATTGGTAACAACAAAGGCAAAGGCGCAGACGGTATGCGATAACAAACGATTGATTTATCGGCCATTTATAATTCTCAACTTTAACTATTTATCCAATACGATGGGCGCATCCAGACTTAAATGCTGATTGAATACCTCAACCAAATTCTCTAGTAAATAGGGTTTACCGAGAAACGCACTACAGCCAAGTTGCGTTGCTTTGTTAATATGTTTTTCGGTTGCTCTTGATGAAATCATTATTACCGGGATCTGTTTAAGGCCACGTTGACCCTTCACCCACTCCAACAGTTCAAATCCATCCATTAGCGGCATCTCGATATCCAACAATATCATGTCGGGGACTTCTTGCCTGAGTTGCATCTGTGCGTCCAAGCCATCTTTGGCCAATATCGCATTAATTCCGAGCGCACTAATATCCCTCTCGGCTGATTTTCGCACTGTCAATGAATCATCAACAACCATTACGTTCGGAATTGAATGTGTGACATTAACATTCAATTCAGGCATGGAAATAAATGATTCGTAATAAGATATTCCAACAAGGTCAATTAGCAGCACAACCTGTCCGTCAGCTCGTATTGTAGCGCCGGCATAGATAGGAATTCGCCCTAAGTGATCGCCCAAGTTTTTAACCACTATCTCTTGTGTATCTAAGAGTTCTTCGACGATAACTGCGATATTCTGAACACCTGCATTCACAAGAATCACTGCAACCTTAGCGTCTAAAGTGGGCAATTTCGAGTCGTAACCTAGGTAATCAGCAAGATCAATCAATGCGTAAGCCATCCCATCAACGACCATAGTAGGTTTATCTGCTTTCAAGTAACCGATTAACTCTTCCGACTCAATATTCACTACTCGCTCTATGGTACGAGCCGCTACGGCGAACTGTTCACCGCCTGATTCCACAAATATTGCGCTAGATACTGCCAGCGATATAGGTAGCCTAATAGTAAAACTCGATCCAGGCCGATCATCAGCAAGATCGTAGGTGATACTTCCACTCATTCTGCGTAATGTAGTTTGAACCACATCCATTCCGACACCACGGCCGGAAATTTGCGTCAACTTGGAGGCCGTTGAAAAACCACTTTGAGATATATACATGAGCATATCTTCTGGATTTAACGGTTGGTCATCCGCGAGCAGCTTATCTTCGATCGCGCGCAAACGTATTTTTTCTAAATCGAGACCGACGCCGTCGTCCCTTACATTAATAATAATTTCTCGTGCTACTTGGCGGCACTCGACAACGACATTGCCAATCTTTGATTTTTTATTCTTCGTTCTATTGCGTGGGGTTTCGATACCGTGATCCACCGAATTTCGGAGCATGTGCTCCAGGGCGGGAACCACTCCATCCAAGACAGTTTTATCTAATCGAACTTCAGCTCCGATTATTTCAAGCTCCACATCCTTTTTGAGTTCTCTCGCTGTACGTCTTACTACCTGCCTCAACTGCGGACCAATACCTCCAAATGACACCAGTCGAACCTGCATAATCTCATCTTGTAACTCACGATTTAGACGGTCCTGCTTTTGTAATGAATTCTCCGTTCGATATACAAAATTACTCAAAGTTCCTTGAATTGTACTGAGCTCATCTAAGTTCTCGGCCAAGCCACGAGACAATTGCTGAAGCTTGGTATATCGATCCATTTCTAGTGGGTCAAACTCTTCAGCACGATCTTTATTATCCGACTGATTTGTACCCGAAGTAATCTTAATGTCAGACTCAATTTCCAGCTCTCGAAGCTGTTTACCAAAGCGCATTACATTTTCATACAGACCGTCTACAACGCTTTTGATCCCAACAACGTCTTCACGCATCTGCGAACGGTTCATGCTCGCATCACCCACATAGTTGGTCAGACTATCAAGTGTCTCGGTACGGATTCTAAGAGCTGCTGCACGTTCACGCGCGCCACGTTTTTGGCGTTCCAAATCGCCCGCCTCTTCGATCTCCGTAGCATTGGCGCCTGGTACAAATATCGCCGCCTTATTCGTTTGGTCACTACTGCCAGCGGTATCTAGCCTCCGCGCCACTGCAAGCTGGCTTAATAAAGCGGTATCATCTTCAAGGTTAACGCCCGCTATTACCGCACGGCTGTTACCAATACTCAGATCAAATGATTCCTGGATCAACGCTTTAGATTCTTTAAATTCAGCCGCCTTACTGATCGATAAATTCTCAATGTAGGATTCAGTATTAGTTATTAATGGCATGGCGCCATCAAAGCGAGAATCCTTGCTTAGTAAATCACCAAATGCTCGGTACTGTTCCACCATTTCAGGTTGCAACTTTTCCCAACCACGAGCCGATTTCCATCCTTCGTTAATCGACGCCATGTTATCAACCAATACTGCGATACCTTCTTCAAGCTCAAAAGTACTTTCTTCTTGTATAGAAACTAAGTTTTCTTCCGCTTTCGGCATGTCAATCGCGGCGACTATTGATTCAGAAGCTCCAATACCTAAACGGACTAACAAATCATGATTTACAACATAGGCCTCGTTCTTGCTGTATCTATAACTAGCCGCATCAACCGCATCAGTATATAGCTCAAGTGTCTTACGTACTTCTCTGAGTTCTTCTTCATTTCGTATGAAGTTACCTTCTAGATAAGTTTCCGTTTGATGAGTTAGATCTCCCAATTCGGTTGCATCTGCCATCAACGAACTGCCCTTAATAGTATGTAAATGACGCATGATGTTCGCTAGCGCTGGAGCCGATTGTTTGAGATTTACAAGGCTGGCAACTTCATGGTCGAGCTCAGAATGAAGATTCTTCAATTCATCCAAATAGATTTTTCTCAACTCTACATCTAGATCTTCGTCGTCCTCATCTGCCAGCAATTCATCTGGGGAAGCTTCCTCAGGCTCAGGCTCAGGCTCAGGCTCAGGCTCAG
>CAJQNY010000277.1 GCA_905479805.1 uncultured Arenicella sp. | reverse complement strand
TTGATCGCTTGGTGTCGTCACTATTTTTCTCTTTTCTACAGGAGTATTATTTTATTCTTAATTGCTATCAGCTAATGGCCTTGCGCGATACCATTACCTTCAACCGCCACGCAGCAAGTGCCCCCAAAACGCCCATCATCGATATACCAAGGAAGTAAATGCTATAGCCTTGTTTGCCAGGGTATTGCTCCAAAAGATACCCATTTAATAATGGCAAATAGATATCTGGAGAATAACCGACTAAAGAAATTATTCCGATCGCTAGACCTTTAACCTTGTTTGAGATATCACAACTTTCCAAGGTAGACCAAAAGATGCCACGTACCGCATAAGTTAAAAATCCAACAATTAAAACGATGCCTAGCAAAGCAGCGGTACTACTGCCTGCAGGCAAATAAACCATAGAGGCTAGAGCGATGGAGGCCAATAATAACAATCCGCTAAGAACCCGTTCACGATCCAAGAAATCGCCAGCAAAACCAGCAGAGATTGCGCCAATCGGGCGCATCCATAATTTGGCTACTGTAATCGTGCCAACCGCGACGGCGGTTAATCCATAGTGATTTTGCATATAAGCCGAAAATGAATACGTCGCCCAAAACAATTGATACCCGGTAAGAATACAAATTCCACAAAGCCAAATCTCTTCGTGCGAGGCGACCTCTTTAATTTGTGACCAGAGACTCTCTCCCTCAACCGCATCGTGTTGGTGGCTGGTTACAGACTGATCACTCAACGCCTCCGGCGCAACAGGTTCGTCGGGGTCACTCAGCACAAAATAGGCTACCGGCGCCAAGAACAACATTAATCCAGTGTAGACCCAGATTACTTTACGCAATGCATCAGGCGTATCTTGTCCTAAACCTTGAGTATAGTGAGCAAACATGGCGAGTACGATCGATGCCAAAATAGCTTCCACCAATCCACGTCCGCCATCAAGAATGCCAAAAAACCTTCCTTGCTCGCTAGGTTTAGCTAATAACGTGGTCGCTTTGATCATCGCAGCCCAAAAAGTTAAACCAGCGGCAATACCCCAACCGGCAAAAATGATCATCACCGCGCTAAAAGACGGGTAGGTTGAAAACCAAACTCCCAAACCACCTGCGAATGCCAAAGCGAATGACATTAGTTTTCGAGGCGACACTCTATCAGCAAGCCACCCACTGGGTAGATAAGTGACCATATAGAGAACGCCTAACATGGAATAACATTGCAGTAGTTGAGTTGTAGTAAGACTAAAGGATTCTAATATGCTCTCCTCAAAGTTCTGTCGCAGATAGATTAACGGATATATATTTCCCGCTAAAACCACCAAAACCGCTAACTTAATATATCGAGTTCGAACTGATTCAAACTCTTGCTGATATGGAACATTACTGGATTGCATATAATTTCCTAAGTTGAATTATTGTTATAGTTTTACTCACACTAGTTATTCATGACTCATCCTTTTATATAAGGATCGTAACACTCATCCACGGCCTCGGCATCAGGCCAATTGCTTTGCCATATTTTTGCCGAGACATCACCCACGTGCAGAGTGCGATGAGTAAATGAGTTTTCGATTTCTATGTCATGCGAAACCAATGACTCAAGGTGAACATCATATCTGGGAACCGCAAAATATGGAAAACTATAACGATGTTGCCCTTTCGGACTCACCACTTTATGCGGTGTCGACATAAAATAGCCACCCGACCATATCTCCAACATATCCCCTACGTTGACGATGAGCGCATCGTCGGGACCGGTGGCTTCTAGCCACTTCTCAGAATCTCGGGGTCTCACGAAGAGACCTCCTACCGGATCTCCAGCAAGAATAGTAAGTAAGTCAGTATCTTTATGAGGATGAATTCCGAGTTGATCATCAGCGATCGTGGAAGGTGGGTAATGCAACAAGGTCATATTGGTTAAGGGCTTGGTCAGGCTATCCAAAATAAGTCTCCTATCCAGCCTCAAGTGCTCACTCAATGCCGTGAGTAAGACCTTTGTCACACGATCACACTCCTGCCAATACTCCATAACCACATCCTTTAAAGCAACCGATTTTTTCGGCCATTTATTCGGCCCATAAAGTGGACACGCTCTAACAATTCGGTCACTGGCGCTGATCTCTTGATGGAGTTTATAAGCTTCATATTGGTCAGCCTCCTGTACCTTCCCATTTGGCGTAAAAAATCCCATCGGAATATAACCGCGGTAGTTGTTCGGCGTTACCGTTAACTTTAATTTTTCGGAATGTGGCCGCGCAAACAACGTTGCTACCTCCTCACGCACAGAAGCAATCAACTCTGATGGTATCGAATGCCCTTGTATCGCCACAAAGCCGACGCGATGCAGCGCATCGCCTAATTCAGCCAGCGCCTCTTGTCGCTTTTGCACCTTTTGGCCTAACACCGCATCGAGACAGCGTTCTGTACCAGTGTCTAAACTTGATATATTGACTATAGGTATTGATTCCATCTCAAAATAAACTCTTTGTTGACATTTGTAGCAGGCTAACAGAAAGTGCCCATTAGTAAATATGAACTGCTCCTTGAAGATTTCCCAAAAACTGTTTTGTTAATGACTAATATTATGAAAATGAATTCCACTCTAACCATCGCCCTCTGCGCTTTTTCTCTTTCGTTATTGAGCACCCCTATCTCTGCGAAAGATTCAACCAAGCACAAAGTTGCCGCACTGCAATATGCGAAAGCCAAGCAGGTTGGCATGTCGGGCCAACGCTTGAAACGGATCGACGAATTGGCAACACGCTATATTGAAGATGGGAACTACTCTGGCATCGTTACCATGGTGGCGCGTAAGGGCAAAATCATTCATAGCAATGCGGCGGGTGTTTATGGGGTAGACAACCCTATGCCAATGAAAATGGATACTTTGTTTCGAATATATTCGATGACCAAACCGATCACTGCGATTGCGGCCATGATGCTCTACGAAGAAGGCCGTTTTCATATCGATGACCCGGTAAGCAAGCACCTACCTGAATTCGCTGAACAAAAATTATTGCTAATAGACGATTCCGGTGTGGAGAGTTTGGTTGAGCCCCAATCACCTATGACCATGCGCCAATTGTTCACTCACACAGCTGGGCTTACTTACGGCAGTACTTTAGATAACCCCGTCGACCTACTCTACAAGGACGCCAACTTATTCGAAACGGAAAATCTAAGTGCGTTTTCCGAAAAACTAGCCACGCTTCCACTGCGCTTCGAACCCGGAACTAGATATCACTACAGCGTTTCTCTTGATGTGTTGGGCGCAGCAATAGAGCGTTTAAGCGGAATGACTTTAGCTGAGTTTTTTCAAACTCGAATTTTTGACCCTCTGGGCATGAGTGATACCTTTTTTAGTGTTCCTAAAAACAAGCTCGAGCGCTTAGCAAGTGACCAATATTGGGATTATGAGAAAAGCCAAGTTACGGCGATGCCCGCCGCGGCCATGCGGGATTTTTCTAATGTCACTTTGTATAGTGGCGGCGGCGGACTAGTGTCTACCATCGGCAACTACATGCGGTTTGCGCAAATGGTCTTGAATGGTGGGTCATTTAATGGTCAGCAATTGCTCGGGCCCAAAACCGTTGCTTTCTTTGGGTCTGATCATCTTACGCCAGAAGTTCGGGCGGCTGGTCGAGGCCAATATCCCAGCGCTGATTTGTACGCGGGTCAAAGCATGGCGCTTGGATTAGGTGTGGTGGTAGAGCCCGCGCGTATGCCATCTATGTCAACTAAAGGAGAGCTATCGTGGGGCGGTGTTGCTGGCACTAAGTTTTGGATCAGCCCTGAGGAAGAACTTATTGGTATCGCCATGGTGCAGTTATATCGCGCTCCAACACCGTTAAAATTCGATATGAAAGTAGCTGCTTATCAGGCCATTATCGAACCGAATTGACTATTTGGTTCGAGAACAGACACGGTTAAAAAATGAACTCTTTTGTTCCGCTCATTCGGAACGAATGGCGACTGCTGCTATTCGGCTTTGTATTGATGTTCTTTTCGAGCGCAGGCCAAACCTATTTCATCGCCCTCTTCGGCGGAGAGATACGCCAAGAACTTAGTTTAAGCCATAGCGAATTTGGCGCTATCTATTCTTTTGCTACCCTAGCCAGTGCCGTAGCCCTGTTATGGACCGGCTCCTTCATCGATCGAATAGCCTTACCCAAAGTTTCCATCGGGGTAATTTTATTATTGGCGCTTAGCTGTGTATTGATGTCATTTAGTCAAAACAGTGCAATGTTGTTTTTAGCTATTTTCCTACTCAGACAATTGGGTCAAGGCTTAACATCGATGACCGCGTCAACTGCCATGATGCGCTACCTTGCCGCTAGTAAAGGCAAAGCCAATTCACTTAGTAACATGGGGTACTCGGCCGCCGAAGCTGTTATTCCAACCATTATCATATTGCTGCTAGTGAGTTTTAACTGGCGGCAGGTATGGTTAATCGTTGCTGCATTGATTGTGGTAGTTGTTCCTGTCCTTATACTGAGTTTACTTAATAACCACTCCAGCCGGCACGAACTTTACTGCAATGAAATAGAAGATCGGAGCACCTTAGATAACAACACTAAACTAACGACACCAAAAGTTCGCCAATGGACCCGACCAGAGGTCATTCGCGACCCGCTATTCTATCTTTTTGTACCGGGCCTAGTCTCTCAATCACTATTGTACACAGGCTTTATGTTTCACCAGATTCACTTGGTTGAAGAAAAGGGTTGGTCACTGCTAGTGTGGGGAAGCCTGTATTTCCTCTTCTCTATCACCACGATTGTGGCAAGCCTCACTGTAGGCGCCTGGGTAGATAAAGTCGGTGCTGTTCGCTTAGCACCGTTTGTGACTCTACCAATGGCCATCGGTTTGTTGTTGCTTTCTGGCTCTGACAGCACCTTAGTCGCTGGCGTATTTATGTTCATGATGGGACTCTCCACAGGGTCACAGGCTGCAGTAAGCGCGCCGTTTTATGCCGAACGATATGGTCGACTGCACTTCGCTTCTATTAAATCTTTAGGCACTTTTGTGATGGTGCTAATGACCGCTATCTCGCCAGTGATACTTGGCCTTTTCATTGATCGTGGTTTCTCCATGAACATCTTAGCTCTGGGCGGATCAATATATGCCTGTTTGGCCATTAGCATTGCTTACATAGGCTATCGCTTATCACTGCAGCGTGACCTTTAATAGCGCATAGAAATGTACACACTCCGCCTGAAGAATTCGCATGTCTCGCCTACAACAACAGTAGTCGCACACCCTGCACACACGTTTCGCTAGAAAGCTTAAACTTACCACTACGGTCTAATTATTGTGCCTGATGGATGGCTATCCTGCATCAGTCAATGAAACCTCGCAGAACAACTTATTATGATCAATCAAACATTAACCAATTTGCGTACCGCTTGGCGACATCTAAATATTCTTAAATCTGATGAGTTGAATGTACAGCCAGATTTACCAGAAAGTGACGTTGAACTAATTCGCCAGCAGATGCAGGAATGTCTTGCAGGGAAAGGGGGAGATGTTTCTGCGCGCGCCCATGCAGCCAAACTCGGAGAAGCCTACCTTGACCTGAGCGATGTGGGCCGATTAAAGTTTCTCGCTATTCTGGCCGAGGATTTTGGTATCGATGATGATCAAGTCAACGCCTTAGCTGCAGAAATCCTATCTGCCGCGGATGGCAATAGTCTTCCCGAACTGCATCAAAAAATGCGTAGCGCACTTCGCCCCACCGGACTTGATTTACTCACTAAGTTTAACTCACTGCCCAGCGGCGTAAAATTTTTAGTCGACATGCGCGCTGACCTATTACGCCTAAAGGCAAAAGATAATGTTGCTCTTAGCTCGCTAGACAAGAATCTAAAAAGTTTATTGCGCTCCTGGTTCGATATCGGATTTCTAGATTTAACTCGCATGTCCTGGTCTACGCCTGCTGCGTTGCTCGAAAAGCTCATCGACTATGAAGCTGTACACGCAATTCGTTCTTGGAGTGATTTAAAAAACCGGCTGCAATCCGATCGAAGGTGCTTTGCTTTCTTTCACCCACGCATGCCTGACGAGCCTATTATTTTTGTGCAAGTCGCTCTAGTGAATGAGCTCTCTGATAACATTCAAGAATTGTTAGACGAATCGGCTCCCTTAGCTAATCCAAGCCAAGCAAATACTGCGATCTTTTACTCTATTAGCAATGCACAAACAGGTCTTGCGGGCGTAGGCTTCGGAGATTTTCTAATAAAGCGCGTAGTCGCTGCTCTTAAGACAGAACTTCCTAATATCAACACGTTTTCGACATTGTCACCAATTCCAGGTTTACGGCGCTGGCTGGATGAGATCAACGAAGCTGAAATGCTGTCAGTAGAAGAACAAGAGCGTTTATCCAAAATCCCTGAATTTACCAGTATCAAAGACGCGATTGCCACCTTAGACTGGCATCAAGAACAGGACTTAGTGCAAGCTCTTAAGGACCCACTAACTCGACTTACCGCCCATTATTTGGTAAATGAAAAACGTCGTCATCGTGCCTTAGATCCGGTTGCCAATTTCCATCTCAATAATGGCGCTCGTCTAGAGAGAATTAATTGGCTAGCCGATACATCTTCAAAAGGGATTCAAGAATCAGCTGGCATGATGGTTAACTATCTCTATAAACTCGATGAAATAGAAAACAATCATGAACGCTATCGAGAGACAGCCATCACTGTCAACTCTAATACGGTTGCTGCTTTGTTGAAAAGATAGCCCCTCTATACTGTTTTGACAAAAACTTCGTTTACCAAGACAAACCAAATCGTTGCACGGTTAACAGCCAAACACCAAAACGCCTGCCCGCTAGATCGGACATTCAAAATCAGAAGGGCTACGATTCTTGAACTACTTTTTCTTACTCATCTGCTTCAAAACATTTCTAGTTAAAACAATCTGCCTGTTAATTGCTTCTTGAGATTTTGTTTTAGCAGGGTCAGTTGGACGACTAACCGCGAGTTCTGGGCTTGCGCTTTGCAATTCTGCTGTTAATGGAACTTCTGAACTTTGCACTACTGATCCAGACTCACTTTGCTGTTGTGCAAGCATCGCTTGAAGCCGTGATATTTGCCCCTGGAAAGTTTCAACATTGGCTTCAAGGCGACCAATCGCAAGTGATTGGTCGTTAATGGTCGCTTGGGCGATTTGCAATGCCGCTTCGGATTTTTCCAAAAACTCCTTTAAAGTTGTCTGGTCCTGACCTTGCCCAATGGTTATTTCACCCAGCATATCGCTTTTGTAATTTAAGTTTGACCCAGTGAATACTTGGTAGGCTACGGCAGAGCCAATCGCTAACAAGACTAACGAAATCGCGTAAATCAATACCTTGGGTAATTTATTCATAGTCGATATCTCCTAGCTAAATCTAGCGTGTTAGTTAAAGGTATAGCCAATATTGTATTCAAGCTCCGCAGACATACCGACTTGGGGGCTCACTGTCCAACCTGCGAAATCTCCCCCAGCACCGCCACCAATCTTCCAAAAGAATGCCAGAGCAGCACCATAGTTATAGGAACCTGCAATCACTATCCCATGACTCCAGCCTCCGATTTCATTATAAACATCTTCCCAGAACCCAATATTCAATGCCACATCAGCCCCGATTGAAGCTCCGCCACTCACCGCAACGGCGGTATAACCCTGCCCGCATAACTTTCTATCCATGACACTACAATTCAGACCAATAGAACCGTTACCGCCAAATACTTTAGATGCGTCAGCGGATGGCCCCACACTGACCGAGTGAAGACCCTTTTCTTCGGCATCGTCCATCAACACATCAAAACCTGTCTCTCGCATTATCTTGTCGGATAGAGGCTTATTGTTTTTTCGTGCGTCTTTTATCTCGTCTTTATAAGGGGCAAGTGCCCCGGCGACTTCAATCGCCTGTTTAATAAGGTCTCCATTTTCTTTCACATACTCATCTATCCATGCGCGTTTCTCATCAATGAAATTCTGGCCAGTCGCTCCTTTTATTGATGGCATTTTTGGTAGTTTAGGAAGTTTGTCGCCAAGCTGTTCAACGACCTTGGTGACTCCGTCAAACGCATTCTTGCCCAGCTCACCGGCCTCTTCCACTACTACTGAAGCACCTTTACCTATTTCACTACCCACGTCTTTGACGAAGTCGACCGCATCCTCTCCAGCATCTCCTACTTCCTCGATTACCTTCTTACCAGCTCCTTTGGTCCAACTAGTAGCAGATTTGATTCCTTTTTTAATCCAACTCATGGCTATCTCCTTGGCGAATTGCTTTATATTTAATCTATTCTAATTTCTACTGGATAAATGTCAATTACCCTAAAAGGGTGAACTTATCGAAACCACAATGAAATTGAAAACTCCGTTTGTGGCCCCATTAGTAACGGATAGACTAATCACAAGACAAACTTCGAAACACGGTATAAGAACCCTATGCACTCAGTTAGTAGATACTCTGAATTGGACTGGTTAAGGGTTATTTTGATTCTTGCCGTATTCCTACACCATGTGTTTATGCCATTCAATGGAGACGATTGGCACATCATGAATACCGACTCCAGTAAATTGTTGGATGACATCATGGTGTACTTCGAACAACTCAGGTTACCCGCACTTTTCTTTATTGCTGGAGCAGCAAGCCTAATCCTTATCGGCAAAACAAATTCAAAAACATTCCTCACAGGCAAGTTTCATCGGCTTTTTGTACCGTTAATCTTTGGCATGATGCTTGTCGTGCCTTTGCAAAACTATTACGAGAACATCGATCAATACGAATCAATTTTCTCAGCCTACAAACAATTACTGTTCTCCTTTGAGACAAATCATTTATGGTTTATTGAATTACTCATTGTATTTATGGTTTTGGCTGTACCTCTCAGGTCTTTGCTAAGAAGCACCTTCGGCTCGAGTATATTGAGCGGCATCGAAAGTTTAGCCAACAAACAACACGGCTTATTTTCGATTGCCCTGGTATTGGTGCTGTTTCGCAACTCCATGATGACAGTCTTTCCTTCTGAAGACCTATCTGTGTCGTTGTTCTATCTGTTCTTTTTCTTTATTGGGATGTGTTTTATTAAAAGTGCAGTGGTTTGGCAAGCGCTTGCCACAAATCGAAAAACTAACCTAATCTGGCTAATAGTAAGTTCGTTGATTTTTTATGGCTATTACTTTTCGCCAGACCTTAGTTCCTACTTGTCATTAGAGGTTCGCCGCCAACTTTGGTGGTTGGTATGCTCACTAGTAACTTGGTCAGGTCTGCTCGCTATGCTGGGTTATGCAAGCGAGTACTGTAAAACCACTCCTGCTTGGCTTCATCAAGCCAACGAGCTTATTTATCCATTTTACATACTGCATCAATCAGCAATCGTCGCTTTCGCGTTTTATATCGTACAGTGGCCAACCGGTATCGCATTCAAATCCCTTACGATATTGGTGCTCTCATTTTTGCTGTGCGCAGCGCTTTGCTTATATGTTATTCGTCCGTTTAAAATTACTCGCTACCTGTTTGGGCTGAAGCTTTAGAATATTGGGGCTGAAGCCCTAGAGTATTCGGGCTCAAGCTCTAGAGTATTAGAACACTCAGGTTGATCACCGATGTTTATCACCTTTCCCTCTACCTGCTTTACTGAGACCAAACCGTAGCGCAAGCTATCCTTGCTACCTAATGGGTTATCACCCAGTAGAATAAGGTGTCCTTTTGGAACCACATATTCATACCGTTCTAGTTGAACTGCCAGAGCCAAGCCTTTACTTTTTGTCCTAAAGCGGTCAGGGTCGGCAATGATCGTTTGGTTTCGCCAAAGCCCCTCACCATCTATATGAACAGAGTCGCCCTCCATAGCTACCACCCGTTTAACCACAGGCCGGCCACGATTAGCAAACCTCACCGACACGAGATCATTCAATTGAGGACTGCTCACAGCATAGACCAGCGTATCAACTTCAATCGTCTCACCATGCATCAAGGTTGGTGCCATAGAACTACCCGCTACGGTGAATTGAACCGTCTCGGCATGAGTCAAATGGCTCAAACAAATCAAAGCCATAAGGATAATTAGTTTCATGTGCACATATTGACTAGACCACTTGAGCTAATGAATATTACCGGTGCCATAATCAATAATGGGGGTTATGGTTCCCTGAAAACCATTGCCTGTCGTGTTTTCGTGAGCGTCTGACTCAAATAATATCCCTGTTTCATCATCATAGATTTTGTTTAGAGTGACATTGTTTTTAAAAACACTGGGGCTACCATCAAAGCCGAGACCCAATTGCACACCTGTTTCAAACTCCAACACATAGTTACTCCTGAACCGATTTTTGAAACTGATAGCATCATCTCCGGCTAAACAAGATGCTGTCGCGTTGCTAACAATCGACAAGCCTTTTTTACCTGATCTCAGCGTGTTATGAGAGATAGCCGAATAAGATGATTCATTGAGCAAAATGGCGCTTTCTCCTGATTCAAGAATATGGTTACCGGTAATTCTCGTGCTTTCTGCCTGCCTTAGCCGTATACCATATTCCGAGGTCTTCCAAATCAAGTTGTCGCTAATAAAGTTGTCATCCGCATGATTGCCGCATACATCTATTCCAATCTGATTTTCAAAAAACTCGTTATTGTGAATTCGGTTTGTGTTCGCCGTTGTTAACGCATCCGAATTTTTAATTAGCACTCCAAAATCAGTACGAATAAACGCGTTGTTTTTTAATATCCCTCCATTAACCACATTGCTCGTGATACCAAACCCAAGTTCATAGAAGGTCATATTCTGCACTTTCAATGTATTCGTCTGATTGGCATTCACACCAGCATAAAAGCCATAAATGCTCCCGTTCTTAACAGTCAGGTTGTCAAACCCATTCATCAGGACACCCGCCAGTTCCGATGTGCCAGAAAGAGTAAAGCCATTAAGGTCTATCGTTACATCATTAGCAAAAACCTCAAGCGCTGCGTAACCCGTTGCACAATGCAAGTCCTCCGTTAGCACAACATCCGAAGTTACAATGTCACCGCACTCAACAGCCCAAGCATTTTGCATATAACTGAAAACAATCAGCACTATAAAACATAAACTTTTTGTATATTTAATCATTAGACTATTCCTCATTGGTCCGCTCCTGTTGTTATTGATGATTGGATAATGTTGATTACTTAGTGTTTCTATTTGAGCACTTTCTCTAATTTGGCAGGACTAACACTTCCACTCTTCTATTTACTGCTCGATTAGCATCAGAGTCATTATCTACTAATGGTTTTTCGGCACCATAGCCCCTCTCGGCCCAGCTATAATTTGGGCTTGTAATCAGTTTTTTTAACTCACGAGAAACACTTCTTGCTCTTGCTAATGATAATTTTCTATTAAGTTCAGGGCTACCTACTGAGTCGGTGTGACCTTCTACAATTATCTTTGCACGCGTTATCACACCTATGCTCTTTGTCAGCTCTGCCAATGCTTTCACTCCTTCAGGCTTGAGCTCAGATTTTCCTGAGTCAAAAAGTACCTGGCTTTCCAAGCTCAATCGCATAGCGGAACCGATTGCGGCTATTGCATCTATATCAGCGCCAGGTAAATTACTTTTTTCGCCTAGATCGGTAAGACGCACAAAATAGAACAGCTCTTCTTCCTCGACAAATTCAGCGATATCAACTTCAGCAACGCCGCCGTCTATTTTTCCGACGCTGACCCACGTTTTTCCATTCTTAGATATTTCCAAATTCGTCGGCTCTACTTTCCCCATCTCAAAAATGTATAGATCTGGGCCGTTAACATTAACCAGCGCGTTATCCCTAAACCTGATAGTTAATGAGCCGAGCTTGCCTAAACTATACACACCAGATTCGAGTTTCATGCCACGCCTGATCATATCGGGGCCGCGTAACACGTCAGCGACATCCCCGTGATCAGCGTCAGGGTTAGAATAGCTAATAACCTCATCAGCAAAAGACAGTTTTGCTAATGGTAGATACACCGCTCGCTGCCTATCTCCTATGTACGTTTCGCCTTCAGAGTCTCCATAATACAAATCTGGATTCAAGGTCTTGAACTTCTTTCTCGCCGAACGCCCCCTGCTTTGCAAGTCTCCTACAATACTGCGCGCTGATCGTATTGCTCGCTTTCGATCCTCAATATAGGCAACCGTTGAGCTCCCATTAGCTTCAAGTGACTGATAATCAACGTCATTCATTGCTTTTTCAAATCGATTCGCATCTGCAACAGAGCGTAGATTTTTTCTAGCAACATCGAAGGTTTCTGCACGCGATTTTTCGGCAGGCGACATGTCGCCCATTCTGACTTGAGGAGGCATGGTCACCACTTCAGCAGCCTCTCTCATTGCCTGCTGTCCTGTTCCAAAACTATTCTTGCCAGCTAATTCATCCACTTTCTTCAATTTTCTGATGGTCGCATTGACTCCAGATTCCTGCTCCAACATCCGTAGCGCATCCTCAAACGTCAAGCCGCCTGTGACCACATCTTGATCTCGATTTTTTGCTAAGGCTTTTTGTTCCGCATTCGCAGATTTTGCGATAGCCTCAGTCTTCCTCTTAGCCGCCGTTTCTGCCTTGAGTCGTTCGCTCACAGACTTTGTTTTACCGCTAGCGCTTGGATTCTTTAAAAATTCCTGATATTTTTTCGTAATCTCCTCAAGAGAGAAATCGCCATTTGAGAGCAACTTAAGTAAGGCCCCCTCATTGGCGGGCGCGTTGCCAATTTCGAGCTTACCAACTTGTTCTAACACTTCAAGGGGATCTAAAGCCTTAGCTTTACGATCACTAGGATCGACTGGAGTAGCCCGCTCCGCGCTCGATAATTCGTGGCCATCGACACCCGCATTCTCCAAAGCACGCTCGGCTGTGCCCACAGAATTCTTACCCGTCATCTCATCTGCTTTTCGGAGCTTCTCCAAAG
>CAJQNY010000276.1 GCA_905479805.1 uncultured Arenicella sp. | reverse complement strand
TACTATTATCTAACAGTAGCGGTGTTAAACCAGCGAATGTAGTAATAGACGTTAATATGACTGGGCGAAAACGAGCGGTGCCGCTATTGAGCACGGCATCAAAGACGCTAGCCCCAAGAGCACGTTGTCGATTCACGTAGTCGACGAGAACTAAGCTATCGTTTACCACCACCCCCAAGAGGGCGAGCATGCCAACAATACTCAGCATGGAAAGATCATAGCCAGTGATAAAGTGGCCCAATACGGCGCCCACCAAGCTAAAGGGAATGATCGACATTACGATCAATGGTTGGGCATAGGATTTGAACGGGATTGCTAGCAGAGCGTAGATGGCCACCAACACCAAAACAGCGCCAGACTTTAAGCCGGCGTTATTCTGCGCTTGTTCTTCGGCTTCGCCCTTAAAGGCAAAATTCAATCCTGGGTTCTGCTCACTTTTGGTTTTTAAAAAAGTCCGTAGATCTCGCATTATAGCGGAAATATTTGCTTTATCTTTATCCACATCAGCGGTGATGTTGATAATGGGCGTGCGGTTTAGTCGGAATAGCGTTGTCGGGCTTTTGGTAGGCACAATGGTGGCTAAATCGGAAAGGGGTACCGGTTCATTTTGCGGCCCCAAACGAATGGGCAATCTGAGTAAATCATCAATGGAAGACCGATGTTGGGCCGGTAGTCGCACCATCACCCGCACTTCATCTCGGCCGCGTTGAATACGTTGTGATTGCAATCCGAATACCGATCCACGTACTTGGTTGGCGACATCGGCAAGACTCAAACCCAGTGCGTGTGCTTGTGGCTTGAGTGAAATATTGAGTTCTTCCTTACCCCCTGAAAAATTGTCCTGTATATCAAAAACATCGGGGTATTGGCGTAACTGCTCGCGTACTTGCGTACCCACTTGTCGCATTATTGATGAATCAGCACCCGTTAGCTCCACATAAATAGGTAAGCCACCGTTGGCTATCTCGGTAACGACACTGAGTTTTTCTGCGCCGGGTATCTCACCAGTAAGTTCTCTTACTTCACGCGCTAACGCCGTTGCCGTTATGTCAAAGGTTCGTTCTTCCGGACCTTGTAGCTCAGCACGCACGATGCCGACGCTTGGTTTGTTAGTGCTGCCGGAACTGCCGACGGTGCTGTATATGTGCCTTACTACCGATTCTCCAGTTTCAGGATCACGGTACTTTTCTTGTAAATCGCTAATGTGGTTGGTGATTGTTTGAATATGAGCCGAGGTGGTTTCAAACCCTGTGGTATCTGGCATGGCTAAAGAGAATCTGATTTCTTCACCTTCAACCCTAGGAAATAACGTGAATTTCATGTGCCCGGTGAACGCCGCTGTCATGATCACCGAACAAACCGCAAACAAGGTAACCAGTGAAATCGCTTTATTGTGAAGACACTTTTCTAGAAAAGGTTTGTACCAGCGTACTATTGATTCTTCGAACCCACGAGAAACATTTTGTTGCACTCGTGACAAAGCGTTCATCTGTGCCGATTCATCGCGGGGTTTAATGTGACTTAGATGCGAAGGCAACACTAACTTGGATTCGATCAGCGAAAATATAAGTACAGGTATTACAACCAAGGGGATCTGTGCAGCCAAAAAGCCAATGCGGTTGGACCCAAGGTCGCTCATCGGGTAGAAGGCTACAATAGTTGTCAGAATGCCGAAGGTTACCGGCAGGGCAATTTCTTTTGTGCCTACGATGGAGGCTTCGATAGGTTCTAAGCCATCGCGCATTTTTCGATAAATATTTTCGCCGGTTACAATGGCGTCATCCACCACTATTCCCAGCACCGTAATGAACGCAAATAGTGAGATTATGTTGAAGGTGCCGCCGACCAAAGGCATAAAAATAAAGGCCCCCATAAAACTCACCGGTACCCCTAAGAAAACCCAAAACGCAATTGCAGGCCGAAGAAAGATCGACAACACCAAGAGCACTAAAATACCACCCTGAACACCACTTTTAATCAAAGTGGAAAGCCGCCCGCGTAATATTTTAGCGTCATCATCCCAAAATTCATAGCGAATGCCATTAGCCGTGTTTTGATTTTGTTCGGCGACGTATTCTTTTACGAGGTTGGAAATTTCTATTGATGATTGTTCTCCAGTCCTAAGTACGTCGAGCAAGATGGCCGGTTGCTCATCAAAGCGGGTAAATAGCGGCTGGTCTTCAAAGCCATCTTTAATGCTAGCGATATCACCCAGCAATACAGGGTCGGCGCCCAGCTTAGTAATAACTGGGATTCGTGCAAATTCTTGCTGCGTATATGCCTGCCCATCGGTGCGAACTAAAATATCGCCGTCCCGTGTTTTAACATTACCTGCCGAAACATCGACCGAACCTTGCCGGATAGCGTTGGAAACCTGTGCAAGCGATAAATTAAAGTTATCCAAAGTTTCTGGTGTAATCTCGACGCTGATTTCGTAATTTGAAACAGAGATTAAATCCACCAAAGTGATGGCTGGCATCGAAAGTAAGTCTTGTCTTGCTCGGTCGGCCGCTGCACGCAATGTTTTATTGTCGACATCGCCTAAGACTGCTAGTTGAATAACTCCGGGGTTAAAACTGGAAAGCGAAACGACAGATTTTTCGGCTTCGCTGGGCAGTGTATTTAACGCATCCACGCGGAGTTTAATGTCGTTTAGGACTTCTCTTTTTTTGTAACCATCGGCGACTTCGGCGATAACCACCGAAAAGCCTTCCGTGGATCGGGAGTTTATCTCCTGAATCCCTTCGACCTCGTATATAGCTTCTTCAATACGGCTAGTGATACCGTCTTCTACTGATTTTGGGGTAGCGCCACGTAAAGAGGTCGATACCGTAACCGACTCAATTTCAAAGCTTGGGAAAACCTCTAAAGGAATAGACCGACTTGCCGAAGAGAGACCGACCACAATAATTGTCACCATCAGTAGGTTGGCGGCGACCGGGTTACGTGCGAACCATTCAATCATGAGCTAGCCTCGCGCCTAGTACCAAAACGGCTGGGTTCTAGCGGTAACCTCGTATTGATGATGGCAGACATAGACACAATATATTTTCGGGGCTAACGACGTGTTATTCGCGAGAGCTTATGGTTATCAAAATGCACTAGTCGAATTTTGTCTAACTCGTGCTTGAATTGTTACGGTGAGGGATGCTGAGCAAGTAGACCCAACATCTCGCCTATTCTGAGGTAGTAGTGGGTGTAGAGCTACTATCCGACCCTTTTGGGGCGACTGTATTACCCGCTTCCTCGTCTATCGATTGTGATAATTCAATGGTCTCCATTACTTCACCATCATTCGTTGGTGATATAAGTTCAGAGTCGTCCGCGCTAACTACTTCTTCGCTGGCTGGCACAGAATTGAGTGCGGCCGTTGCTTCATCAGATAGTTTTGCTTTTGCTCCCGCTAAGGTACTGTTGAGCGATGTCACAACGATCAGCTCGCCAGGCATAAGATCTGAGGAAACGCCATTGATTGATTGACCTGCTCCGGCAACCAGCGCATTTTGGTCGTCCTGCCATAGTATGTTGATACGTTGTTTTGTTAGACGGTCATCACGGACCGCATACAAGTAGCTACCTTCACGAATACTCTTATTCGGAATAACAAAGACATTGTCGACAGTTCTACCTTCTATTCGGGCGCTTACAAACTGGCCGATCTTTAAGGGCGCTTGATTGCTTGTTTTGCTAAAGGGGTCTATGACTTCGGCAATTACATCTATCTGCCGAGTATTGATATCAAAGGTACTATCCGTACGTGTGATTCTGGCTTTCCAACTGGATTTTTGACTGCTGTTAGCGGCGCTGATTTCCACTTCGAAATCTTTGCTTGATTCTTCAGCATTTATGAATTCGTCTAGGCCCAACTGGCTAAATTCTTCTTGGCTGATGGGTAAACGGACTTCTACTCCTTCGGTTGCAAACACCTCTGCAATAGGCGTGCCCACAGAAACGTATTGTCCTAATACCGCCGCTCGGCGAATAATTCTTCCATTGTAAGGCGCGCGCAGTGTTGTTCTGCTCAAGTTGAGTTCAGCTGTTTGATTAGCGGCTCTTGCCGAGTCACGCTGTGCTCTTGCCGCGGCTAACTGGGGCTTGCGCAGCACTAAATCCGGTGCGCCGGTATTATTACCAAGTCGTTGCCAATCTTGTTCCGCTTGTTTGGCGTTCGCTTGCTCTTGTCGATAACTTGCTTCAGCTTGCGATAATGCCGCCATGGATTGACTCAGCGCAGCCTGATAATCGCGCTGGTCTATTTGGATTAACAAATCACCTTTTTTGAAAGTACCACCCGTTTTGAAACTATCCGATACGCCAACTATCTCACCGCGAATTTGTGCCACCAAGTTACCACGCGTTTCGGCCTCAATAGTCCCATTGGCACTGACGACTATGGGATAGCTGCTCGGGTTAACCTGCACGATATCAACTCGAACTACTGTTTCAGGAATCTCGCGTTTTTGTGCCTCAGGCTTAAACGCATTTAATAATGTAATAATAAAAAACGCCGTCAACAAAATGGTGCTGACTATTCGTAATTTGCGAGGTATCCGCCAAATTAGCTCTTTTAGTTTAGTCAGCGCTGATTTTGTATCCGCATCGTTCTCTATATTGAGTTGAAAATCGTCATTCATGAAAGTTACATATAGGCACTACTTTTTGGCAATGCTGGGTAAGGTGTTAGTTGGGTCTCGGTCCGGCAAACTTGTAAAGTCGCCACCAAGTGCCAAGTGGATGCCGACTCGGTTTTGAATCAAAGCGTTTCGGAGGTTAATCTCGTCACGCATTGAGTTAAATAGCCGACGTTGTGATTCTAATACAGTTGTGTAATTTTCAATACCCGATTGATAACGATCAAGGGCCAAATCTAGACCACCCTGGGCGAATTTTACGGCTTTCTTGATGGCTTCATGCTGTTGTCGCAGAGATTTTTCTCTAGATAAGGAGTCTTCAACCTCTTGGAAAGCGTTGAGTGTAGTCTTAACTAAAGAAGCGTAACTGGATTCTGCTTGATAGACGGCTTGTTGCTGTCTTGACTTAAGTGCGCCTGCTCGAAATACCGGTTGAGCAATCCCAGATATCAGCGTCATCACCATATTGTCGTTATCGAAAAGTTGTTCAAACTTATCGCGACTATCGCCGATGGACCCAGTGAAGGATATGCTGGGGTATCGGTCTCGGTTCGCCGCTTTGGCACTGGCGATAAATGACTTGTACTGCAATTGGCTGGCTTTAATATCCGGCCGACGTGTCAAAAGCTCGGCAGGCAGTCCCGCTGGAACGGTATTGTCCATTACTGGCAGGTCAGCTTCAAACTCCAGCGCGGCATTTGGATACTCGCCTAGAAGAGTTTTAAATGTTCGCAGTGACTGCACGTAATTAAAGCGCGCATCAGCCAATAATGAAATTTGCACTTGCACATCTGTTCTGCTCAAGTAGACATCTAATGCAGAGCGTAAGCCACGTTTATAGTTCTCGTCGATTAAACCAGCGGTACGTTCAAAACTGTCTAGTCTTTTTTGCGCGAGGTCTAGCTGTAATTTATTAGCGACAAGGTTGTACCAAGCTCGACTGACGTTGGCGACCAACGACAGTTCAGCTGCTTTGAAAAGTTCGCCTTGAGCCTTTGCGCTATACGCGGCTGCTTTTTTGCGCTGTGTTAGCTTGCCCCATATGTCCGCTTCCCAACTCACATCGAGAGAAGCACTGACTGTGCGAATCTCGGTGGTTACCCCGTTTTGATCAGAATCAGTGCGGTTTTTCGAGACGCCTGCATTCAGGCTAGGCCAAAGGTTGGAACCGTTAATCGTAACTTGCTCAATCGCTGCTTTAAGTTGTGATGCCGAGACCAAAAGGTCAGGGTTGTTGTTCAGTGCAACTTGTACGTAATTGTTTAGTTCATTGTCATCAAATGAGCTTAGCCACCCATTTGCGACTGGTATTGGTATCTCATCAGAGTCAGCAACCTTGTTTTCATTGGCGCCATTACGTTCGTTTACTTGGACTTGCCATTTCTGCGGCAAATCTACCTGTACCTCTTTGGGAAGTTGCTTTATTTGTGAAGCGCAACCGCCCACAAACAACGCCAAAGCGAGCACCAGTGGTTTAACCGCGGCGTTGTTAACGCTATGCGGTGAAATTGGATTGATTTCGGTATTCGAGAGAGTTGTATAATTTTTCATCTTATAGCCATTTTAGGTGTTCTCATCACCAGACCTACTAGATACGTATTAACTACGCTAGATCCTGCGCTAAGAGGTGTTATTTTATTGTGAAATACGAGATTCATTCTTGTCATTTTGATTCTATGCAGCTTGTTCCGTTTATTTTTCACCCAACTTAGCCTATTTACTGACTTGCTCGAAAAAACGAATACTTTCGATTAACGAGAGATAGAGCGCCAATGTTATACTTCTTCTACAAAAATGACGCACCATCAAGGCCATAATAACAAGATGAGCGATACTACCCAAATAAAGACGCTAATAAGTACCGAAAACGTTGCAAATATATTAATTGAGGCTTTGCCTTATATTCAGCGCTTTCATGGTAAGACCATAGTAATTAAGTATGGTGGCAATGCCATGATAGACAATGCCCTAAAGCAAAGTTTTGCACGTGATGTTGTTTTGATGAAACTCGTGGGCATGAATCCGGTAGTGGTTCACGGCGGTGGGCCGCAAATTAATGGAACCCTGGCTCGTGTTGGAAAGACCACCGAATTCATTGATGGCTTGCGAGTCACTGACTCGGAAACCATGGACGTGGTTGAAATGGTGTTGGGCGGTTTGGTGAACAAGGAAATAGTCAATTTGATTAATTCTCATGGTGGCAAAGCGGTGGGATTGACAGGCAAGGATGGCAACATGATTCAGGCACGTAAGATCACCTCGGGAAAGCCCGATGTTGATTACGGTCACGTCGGAGAGGTTGAATCTATCAATCCGGATGTTGTTGAAACGCTTGAAGCTCAAGGTTTTATTCCCGTTATTGCGCCAATCGGGTCTGGTTCCGATGGGGCGACCTTTAACATTAATGCTGATTCGGTAGCAGGTGAGTTGGCGGCGACGCTTAGCGCAGAAAAACTCATTTTGATGACCAATACAGCAGGTGTGTTGAACCAAAAAGGAGACTTGCTAACTGGCCTGGACAAACAACAAATATCAGCCCTAAAAGCTGACGGCACAATTCAGGGTGGCATGCGACCCAAGGTAGATTGCGCGCTAACCGCCGTTGATAATGGCGTGAAGACGTCTCACATCATTGATGGGCGGGTTGATCACGCTCTACTGCTCGAGGTTCTTACCGATAAAGGCGTAGGAACCTTGATCAGCGCATAAACACTAACTCTCCATAGTTAGTAAGATGCTAAGAGGAACGAAATAGATTCACATTTTTTGTAAAAAATAATTGCCTACACCGAGCTTATGGAACCTGTATTGCTAACGGCGGCGGTCAATGCGTATTTTGCCATCTTGGCCATCAATGATCATTTTATAGCCAAAAGAATCTTCAACAATAGTTACCCAAAAGTCGCACTCCTTGTGCCGTCGCTTGCGCGAATCGACTTGCTTCCAGACTTGGCCATTTTCAAAGATGTAGAACCACTTCCTGTCCAAGGACTTTTTACATGATTTGACTTTGCCGCGATATTTCTCTGCTTTCACGCCTGCGTTTTCGGCGAAGATACCGCCACCAAGACGATCAGGGAGACCATCTTTTTGATCAGTTGGTTCACTTTGGTTTTGCGCTACACTTTCAGAGGTACTAGATTCAGCTGATTCGCTCCCCAATACCGATTGCGCTAGTGCGTCATAACAACTTATACGCATGTCTTTATCTTCTATGATAGCGCACTGTTTAATCTCATCGGTGATGGAGGCTGCATTATCTTGGTTTGCGTGACTCGTGCCGACATAGCAAAGGGCGACGACGCTAACGAGTAGCGAAAAACAATTAACTAATTTCATTGTTGACTCTCTATTGTGAGGTTTTCTAGAGCTATCTTAACAAACAAAGTTGTCGAACTGACAAGATTTCCTCCATTAAGATCGCTAGGAAGGCTCTACGCGAAATCTATAATTTCGATGACTTCATTCAAATGGTGGATGGTAAAAGTAGGGGTTTCTTCGAGTTCCTTAAATGCTTCTTCAAGCTTATTCGCTGATGGATCGTAAAAAACGCCAGACATGCCAGCACGTATGGCTCCGGCCACGTCATTAGTCGGGTGGTCTCCAACTTGCCAAGCACCATTTGCAGGAACACCCGCCTTACTCAAAGCGAACTGAAATACAGAAGCATGTGGTTTGTGAGCACGAGCTTGCGCACTCACGATGACGTGATCTACTCGTTCTTGTAGGCCTAGCCTATGTATTTTTCCAAGTTGCAGCGCTTCAATGCCATTGGTGATAATGCCGGTGATGATTCCTTGGTGCCTGAGTGCCTCGATAGTTTCCTCGGCACCGTCATGCAGTTGAACATTATTTGATGATAACTCTAAAAAACGGTCGAACATGTTGTCGCCTAAGTTATTGCAAAGAGCATCATCGAATTTATCCAGGGTTGCCACAGAGTTCTTAAAGCAGCGGCGAAATTGGTCTTCTGGCTGTTCCGATGTCTCGAACATAGTGTTCCATAGTTGTCCGGCGTTACCACGTAATGCAGAGAAGAAAGCTTCCCTGTTTTCTGTGCCTATTTGCTCGCTGAATTCATGGTACATAGCAGCGAAAAGATCCTGAATGGGGATTCTGTTCTCGGCTAAAGTTTCATCAAAATCAAAAAATATCGCCTTTGGGCGATTTGTAGAATGCGTCGACATAGTTATTCGCTGTATTTATTAACTAAGAGATCTAATTTTTACGTTCAAAATTATCGGTGGCCTCTTCCCAGGCACGACGTAAAACAAATTCACGAGTGAGGCCAAGGGGGATGCCGGCGAATGTTAGGGGTATGTAGCCTTTGTCTGCGGTTAACTTATTGGTCTCGAGAAAGCGGTCTAACGGTTCCTTATCGACCTCAGCGGCGCGTGCGATATTCGCTAACTGCCCTACAAAGCGTTGGAAATTGTTAATTCCAAGTCGGTCAGTGGTTGCGCCGTGACCAGGTATAACCTGCGCGAAATTTGATTGTAAGACTGAGTCTAAAGTGTCAGACCATTCAGCCACTGACCCGCCCGCTTCTAGATCGATATTCGGATAGCTTCGGTTAAAAAATAGATCGCCCATAACCATGGTGTTCTCTTCT
>CAJQNY010000275.1 GCA_905479805.1 uncultured Arenicella sp. | reverse complement strand
GTTGTGGCAACGCTCAAATCAAACCCAGCGTCAAACTCATTGAACTCTGGTTTGTTAGTAATAAGTCGAACGGTACCAGCCTGAGAACTAGCGCCGAACAAAGTACCTTGAGGCCCAGGTAAAACCTCTACGCGGCTCATGTCTGTCATGTATGGATCTATATTACGACCGCCAATCGAAATCGGTGCTTCATCTAAGAAAAATGATACCGTGGGTTCTGAGCCTACAGCACCGGCAATCTTCAAACCGCCTTTACCTACGGATACGCCACGAATAAACACTTCATTTCTACCAGGGCCACGTCCACCGGAAGTAACTCCCGCTAAATTTCGAATGTAGTCTTTAAAGTTCGCTATGCCTAAATCTTCGAGTGATTGCTCACCCAATGCTTGAACAGTAATTGGAATATCTTGCGCGCTTTCGGCCCGCTTGGTAGCGGTAACCACGATTTCTTCAAGTTGTGCATTTGCAGTTCCGACTGCGCCTACCGACATGGTAGCCGCGATAGCGTAACTGAGCTTGGTTCTCTTCAACATTTGACTTACTCCTCTTTTCTCTCTGATTTAGTGATACAAACGAACGATGAAAAAATATTAATTCACGATTGTTGTACGAACATGACCTCAAACTAAAATAACCAAAATCTAGCTTCTTTACTTACACCTAATACTTGCTCATTTTGGCACCAATCAAAGGCACCAACAAATTACTTTTATACAGCTACAAGTAAGATTATCTAAGCTATGACCATAAACAGTGTCAATACTTACACGAGTGAAAAAGCACCTCTGCCTCAAAAACGCGCAAACACGAGAGCCCCACAGAATACTGCAGACCCACAACGTGGGACTATAAAAGCCATAGCTAGTTACAGAGTAATCATTTGAGCAATTTATGTGTTACCCTAAAATGCCATATATTTATCAATTTACGCCATATGCAAACAAGGTTCTGCTTCCTTCTTTTCGATGGATTCTCGAATATGGTACTTGCCAATGCTATGGAACCACTTCGTGATCTACAACATCGCTTAGGAATAGACACACTTAGCTGGAAGACTACGACAATTGACGGCAAACCAGCTCTTAGCTCCAGCGGTCTAAATATCATTCCTGATAATGCGTTCGCCGATATCGAAGATCACGATGTTTTGATATTAGTCGCTGGCTATAACGCCAGAGAATTTGTCGGCCCTCGCGTTAATCGCATGATCCTAAATAGAATCAGAAAGTGCGAATTAGTCATCGCATTGGATACCGCTTCTTGGTTACTGGCGTCTACAGGAGTACTAGACAATCAACGTGCTGCGATTCACTGGCAGGAAATTGATGCTTTCTCTGAAGAATTTCCTAACATCATAGTAACTCGAAAGATCTATGTGAGATCAGGCCCCTTCTTGACCTGCGGAGGCGCTGCTTCAACGCTTGAATTAATGTTAGATCTAATCCGCGATCTCTACGGAGCTACGCTGTCATTTGAAGTGTCCACGATGTTCGTTTACAGTCCAAAACGTAAAGCGGATACCATACAACACAATACCGTAAAGGCACTCGGGTCGCCGACACTCCTCAAGGCGATAGATGCGATGGTATTAAATATCGAACAACCTATCTCTATTACGCGGATTGCCGATCTCGCCTCCACCTCTACTCGTACGATTAATAGAATATTCAAGACAGAATTAGACACAACACCTAACAAGTATTACCAGCTAATTCGACTCAGACGAGCAAGAGAATTAACGGAAGAAACTGATTTTTCAATCGAACAGATCGCTCTGCGTTGCGGCTATTCAAATACGTCGGCATTAAGTCGTGCACACGCAAAAGAATTCGACGGCAAAATTAGTCATCTGCGAAATCATTAACTAATGCTAGACTGAAATTTCACCCATCATCTTTGTCAAAGCTCATGAATAGAATATTTCAATATATAACGACTCTCTTTTGCCTGACTCTAATGCAAAGTGCCTTCGCCCAAACCACGGCGATTGTCGGAAACCAGATCATCGATGGACTAAACAAGGATACACTTAAGAGTAGCGTAATCCTTATCAAGAATGACACCATAGTTGGCATCGGGAATCGCTCTATCATCCCAAAGGGTGCCAAGGTAATTGATCTTGGTAACGCCACCTTACTACCGGGGCTTATCGACAGCCATGCTCACCCATTGATCAGCGGCGATGACTATCAAAACAATCACGTACAGCAATCATCAGCCTACAAAGCGCTAAAAGCCTACAAGGGCATGGAACGATTACTTAACGCTGGGTGGACGACCATGCGGGTAGCAGGAGATGCTGATGTCTATTACGGTAACCAAGATATCAAACGCTTGATTGATGAAGGCGTGCTTACTGGCCCGCGAATCTATGGTGCCGCTCATTACTTATCCGTCACTGGTGGCGGTGGTGACATCAACTATTTTTCACCAGAACAACAGCCTATTGCAGACGGCCTGGTGGTCGATGGACCAGAGGAAATCCGCAAAGCCATTCGCACCGAAGCTAAGTATGGTGCTGACTGGGTCAAGGTATTAGTCACTGGCGCCTTTATGTCTGTCGGAGATAGCCCAAAAGCGGTGCAGTTTTCAGAAGAAGAATTCCAGGCGGTTATGGAAGAAGCCAATCGACAAGGAATGCCGGTGATGGCACATGCACATGCCGCCGACGGTATTAAAATGGCGGTGAGAATGGGCGCTCGTTCTATCGAGCATGGCACATATATGGACGACGAAGCCATTTCCCTTATGCGCAAACACGGTACGTACCTGGTACCCACAATTTATGTTGGCGATTATTACAACGACCCTAGAAACCAATTACGCGAACAGGCGATTGCTGATGACTACAGCAAAAACTATCGGCATATTTTCATTGACCTAGTCGGCCGAGCCCATAAAGCCGGTGTGAAGGTGGTCTCAGGTGTAGACTTGGGAGGCTACGATTATGACCCGACGGTTTACGTTCGTGAACTCGCTACTCTGGTTGAAGCAGGAATGACGCCAATGCAAGCCATCAAAGCAACGACCAGTGTCCCGGCCGAAATGCTCAACAAAAGCAATGATATTGGCGCGATTGAGGTTGGCCGCAAAGCCGATATCATTGCTGTCGAAAATGACCCTCTGCAAGACATCAGCGAGCTCGAAAAAATTATTTTCGTGATGAGCGACGGTAAGATAATTAAAAACGACGTCGCCAAATAATTCTGATTGCTAATTGAAGAATACAGCGCTACTACTGTCTGTAAACAACGCCATCCTTCATCACAAAGGTAACGTTTTCAGTGACGCTTATATCTTCTAAAGGATTTCCAGACACCGCCACGATATCGGCTAGAAAACCCTCTTTCAGCTGCGCAACGTCATCACGTTTCATCATCTTCGCGGCGTTAATAGTCGCTGCTTGAAGGGCTTGCAATTCAGTCATGCCAAACTTCACCATTCGCGAAAACTGATTGGCATTATCACCATGTGGGTAAATTGCTGCATCACTCCCAAACACCATATTCACGCCTGCTTTCACTGCTGCACTAAAACTGTCTCGTTGAACTTGGCCGATGGCTTGATCCTTCTTAAGATTTTCTTCAGGCACACCGTTGGCCTTGCCAAACTCAAACGTGTATTCAGTATTGTAGATATCCATAGACAAATACGTACCATGCTTTTTGGCTAATCGAATCGTTTCATCGTCCAAAATGCTGGCGTGTTCGATGCTATCGACACCCGCAAGGATTGCTGTCTTTATTCCCTCAGTGCCGTGTGCATGAGCAGCCACCACCATGTCACGTCGATGACTCTCTTCAACAATCGCTTGCATCTCTTCGAGTGAGTATTGAATAGCGCCAACCTTAGTTCCTCTAGAGAATACTCCGCCTGTCGCACAAAATTTAATCGCATTGGCGCCGTACTTAATATTTTCTCTTACTTTTGCTTTCACAGCCCAAGGCCCATCAGCAATACCTTGACCCTTTTGCTTTAGCTCGGGTGGTGAGTAATTGTCGTCGCAATGCCCGCCTGTTATCCCCAGCGATGGCCCAGTGGCCCAAATGCGTGGCCCAGGCACATCGCCTGCGTTGACGGCATCGCGCACAGCTATCACAGTATAATCAGAAGCTCCCACATTACGTACAGAGGTGAAGCCTGCCAACAAAGTGGTCTTCGCATTTTTTACAGCATTAACGGTACGACGCGGCACCGATTGCAGGCGAGACTCCAAAAATGAAATGTCCTTTGATGCCGAACTCAAATGCACATGCATGTCCATAAAACCAGGCAACAAGGTTTGGCCATCTAATTCGATTACTATCGCATTTTTAGGAATCGCCACATCCATGCCGCTTGCGACCTTGACAATATTTTCGCCTTCGATAAATACCACGGGCTTATCAAGCATTTTACCCGATGCGACATCGAGCAAATGATCAGCACGCAATACGATCAATTCATCAGATAAACTGACGTCGTCATTTGCAAATAAAGAATATTGCGGTGCAAAGGAAACACTTAATAACACTAGTAAACGGAAAAATTTACTCATTTTCAACTCCTAAATTAATACTCAATAAAAGACCAGCGGTTTATGCGCTCAGTATTTGTCGACGTCTAAATAACAATGCATAAATCACGGCATAAACTCCGATGACGACCAAACCAACCCACTCCATCTTAAAAGGCGTAAATTGATACAGTAAAATTAACACCATCATGGCAGACCAATTCCCAACTACGTATTTCCCTTTACCCAAATCTTCGGTAGTAAGATTTAGATTGGAAGTATAAAGCCGGATCAACGAATCCAAGGAGTTCACGACAAACACGACTCCGACGCTGATCATGCACAATTTGACTAGCCCGCTCAATTCAATCGCGTTACTGTGGTAATAGTAAAGCACAGAGAACCACAGTCCGATTGGAATAGATGGGATAACCAATAGGGCAATCAACAATTGCCAAGTCTTCAAGCCCCCCA
>CAJQNY010000274.1 GCA_905479805.1 uncultured Arenicella sp. | reverse complement strand
TCAGCCTAGTTATTTCACCCATCATAGCGGCTACGTTAGAATCTAACCACTTTTTTGCAATAAGTTCCTCACAGAGCCCACACAAAGACTCTTTCAAAGCTCATCGCTAGCACACAGTAAACCCTTATGCCTTAGGCATAGTAGTGCCTCTTCGGATGTAGTCCTACATGGACGTTTTTAATTTTTAATGAGGCCTGCAATGACAAAACCTAGTACTTTCTTTTTCGCTCTGTTTCAAATCACTCTTTGTTTAATTTTTTCTAGCCATGCTGATGCTGAGGTCGGAGAGCTTCAGACTTTCAGCTCTACTGGCGAGCGACAATCCGCGATACTTCTATCAACTCACATCTCTGGCGAAGTGAACGGTTTGCTGGCGCGAATATCAATAGATCAGAATTTTCGTAACGACAGTGACCAATGGGTCAACGGTCGATATGTTTTTCCTTTACCTGAAAATGCCGCTGTTGATGGTTTAGTTATCCAAATTGGCGATCGGATTATTGAGGGCGTCATCAAGGAGAAAGCCGAGGCTAAACGTACCTTTGAAAATGCAAAAAAGGCAGGCAAGAAAGCGGGCTTATTAGAACAACATCGGCCTAATCTATTCAGCATCTCAGTGGCCAACATAGCGCCCCACGAGGAAGTAACGGCCAAGCTGCGATTTATCGATCGAGTGAAATATTCTGAAGATACCTTCAGCCTTCATTTACCTACCACGATTACGCCACGCTATATACCAGGCGCAGAAATCAAATCTCAGTCCGAGCTTCAGCATGATCTGACGCAACAATTCGAAAAGACCAATGGAATCCAAACAATTAATACAATGGGTTGGGCCAATGACACTGCTTCTGTGCCTGATGCTAGTGCTATTACACCGCCACAAACTTACTCTGCAAGTGATCAAACAAATAATTTATTCAGTCTTGCCTTATCTTTAAATGCTGGCATTCGTCTTAGCTCAGTCACTAGCGGTACTCATGATATTCGCCAACAGAATGACATTTCGAACCAAGTGAGCATTAGCCTTAATAATTTACAAGAACCCTTAGACAGAGACCTAGTTATCGAATGGAAACCGCTACCTGGAGCTGAGCCAAAAGCGGCTATGTTTCAGGAAAAATTTAATGATGAGTATTATACTCTATTGATGGTAGTGCCCCCCAGCACTGACGCCGGCCTCTCCCTACCTCGTGATATCACCTTCATCATCGATTCATCAGGCTCTATGGCGGGCGAGTCTATGCGGCAGGCAAAGCTTGCGCTGCATGAAGCTCTAACTTTTCTTAGCCCAATTGATCATTTCAATATTATTGATTTCGACAGCAGTTATCGCCCTTTGTTTGGTCGGAGTCTACCCGTTAGCCCTGAGCACATCGCGCAAGCAAAAACGATGATCAATCAGTTAGACGCAGATGGAGGAACCGAGATGATGGGAGCACTGGAATACGCGTTACAAGACTCTACCGCTGGAGAAAACTCTAATAGCCTGCAGCAAATTGTTTTCATCACTGATGGGGCGATAGGCAACGAAAATGAACTGTATAAATTGTTGAAATCAAAACTTGGGAACGCACGGCTATTCACCGTTGGGATCGGTAGCGCACCCAATACTTACTTCATGAATAGGGCTGCTAAATTCGGCCGCGGCACTTATACCTATATTAACGACGTCGTTAAAGTAAGCACCAAAATGGCCGTGCTTTTCAAACGAATTACCCATCCTCTTATGCGTGACTTGCAAATAGATTGGAACCAACTGAATACTGAACAATATCCAAAGAGAATACCCGACCTGTATTCCGGAGAGCCGATTAACGTCATCGTTAAATCTAAGAAGCCAATCAAACGCGCTGCTCTCACCGGAAATATGTTGGAGGCTCAATGGCAACAAAAAGTAATTCTAAAGAAAGGTGAAGCAAACAGCACAAATAATTTAAATACGCTCTGGGCGCGACATAAAGTAGCCAGCATTATGGATAACATGGCGGGTGATAGAGGATCTAGAGAACTTGCGAAACCAGAAATAATTAAATTGGGGCTTGCGCATCAAATTGTTACCAAGTTCACGTCATTTGTCGCCGTCGAAAAGAAAATCAGTCGCCCCCAAGGTATCCAGAGCAAACAAAAGAACATTGCCAACCTCATGCCCAAGGGCAGCACTATGCCCATACCGCAAACAGCGACTCCATCCGGCCTGTTAGCAGTATTTGGAAGCTTCCTATTGTTGATATCGGTAGTCTTACGCAGGCGCACTCCGTCATCATTGATAAAGGGCATCTGATGCGTTACCTAAGTGTCATTGCTTTTCTAATTGGCTTAACGTTGATTTCTCAATCACTCTATATGGATGGAAAAGCTGTATTGGCGCAGCAACTGATCTCTCATTCATGGACTGATAAGAGTCGCGGCAACGCTGATCATAAGCCTGCAAAACCTTGGCCATGGGCTGATACTCGTCCTGTTGCAAAACTAGCCGTTCCGCGACTTAAACAGACCATGTTCGTGATGCAAGATAGTAGCGGTGAATCACTTGCCTTCGGCCCTGGCCACATCCCAACAAGTGCACTACCAGGTGCCTCTGGGCATGTAGCTATTGCAGGGCATCGAGATACCCACTTTTCTGTCTTGCGAGAACTCAATCTAGGGGACACCATCACTACCGAGAACTACCAATCTCAAACTAAGCGATACCGAGTTATCGGACTAGATGTGATAAACAGCGAACAGGAATCATTGAAAATTGTCGAAACCGATACTCTCACGCTAATCACTTGTTACCCGTTCGAAGGGTGGATTCCTGGAGGGCCGCTACGCTACATTGTTACCGCTATCGCAACTAATTTAGAACCTCAAAAGCCAACATATTGATAATCTTTTTTCTAATCTATTGAAAAATCAGAATCATTGAATGACGTCATTGTCACAATCATGAACCAACTAGGCTTCGCTAGATTAGTTTCTGTCAGCATCATTTTCAATTCACGATACATATGAAAATATTGCCCGTTCTAGCTGCGATTATGAAACTTTAATAGAACACTCACCAATTTTGCTAGCAGATTAAAAGGGTCTTGTAACCTTAGAGCTTTTAGTGTTTTAAATTGTTTTGCGATTCTATGTACTGTAGGATTCGTGGAAAGCTTCTGATTGAGGCGTGTCAGTAGTCTACTACGGGAATATGGGTAAAAAGAAAAAATACGCGGTGGGCCCAGTCTAGGGGCTGGTGTGTGTGGTCAGCACCACTGCAGATGCTGATCAAAACACGCAGCAATGGACTAAAACAAATGCTAAGGATGCGGTCGCATGGCTTATTGCAAACCTATACTTTTATCGCTTAGTTAAATTAATATAGGTACTTGGCCAAAGTAATGAGCACATATTTTAAATTTCATGAAAAAATACCTTAACCGTATTGTCCTAGGATTGCTTATTACGGGAGTTTTTCTGGCCTATAACAAAGGACAAATACAGATTGACCTGCTTGACCGTTTGGAGCTTTTAGCCTATGACGCACGGTTAAAAGCCACAACACCTGCCCAAGAAATAGACCCTAGGGTAGTAATTATCGATATTGATGAACGCAGTCTAGCAGAGCAAGGGCACTGGCCATGGAACCGTGCAAAACTCGCTAAACTTTTGAACAACTTATTCGAAGAATACGGTATCGATATAGTTGGTTTCGACGTAGTTTTTGCAGAACGCGATTCGTCCGAAGAGTTAGAATTATTAGAAGAACTTGCAATCGAACAAGGCGATAGTTCATTCTTAAAAACCTACCAAGCGCTCAAGCCCCAGGTAAATCCAGATAAAGTTTTCGCCAACTCAATGCGAGATCGAAATGTTGTGCTCGGATACTACTTTGATAAGAGCAAGGCACGATCAACATTTACCAGTTCAATAGGTGAGCCATTATTCAGTAAAGGCAATCCATTTTACGATGCTCTGAACTTGCAGAAAAAGCTTGGTGATGAAGGATTCATCGAGGCGGAAATCACTTCATTTACCGGTAATGTCTCCGAGCTGCAACTTGCTGCCTTAGACAGCGGTTTTTATTCGATTGGCTCTATCGACAAAGATGGTATTTTACGACGCATACAGTTGTTAGAGAAGTTTGATGGCGGTTTGTATCAATCGTTGGCTGTCGCGTTAACTAGGCATTACCTTCAATCAGAAGTTAAGATCGTTACAACGCTGGATGAAAATGGCGACAAGGTTGTAGAAGGTCTAGATCTGGGGACTGGCTTAGTACCGATGGATCGTGAAGGCACCACCTATATACCCTACAAAGGCAGAGCCTTCAATTTTCGCTACATACCCGCGAGCGATGTTCTTAATAAAACAGTTAAACAGCCGGAAGACTTAGAATATGCTATCGCAATTGTCGGGACAACGGCCGCGGGATTGGTGGATCTAAGAAATTCACCCTTACAGCAAAATAATTATCCCGGCGTGGAAGTCCACGCGGCAACAATAATTGGCATGTTGGATGGTGAATTTAGAGCACGCCCATATTATTCAACCGCAGCTGAATTCCTAATTTTACTATTTCTTGGGGTTACGCTTTCTCTTCTGTTACCGCCGCTCGGTGCGATGGGTGAGTCGATAACACTTTTGCTCACTAACTCTGTACTCGTTGCAGGCAATCTCTACCTTTGGGTGCAACATAGCACCATTATGTCTTTGGCTCCTGCATTAACATTGGTAGCCTTGTTGTACATATTGAATACCACATATGGTTACCTGTTTGAATCGCGGGCCAAACTTAAATTGGGCGCTTTATTTGGTCAGTATGTTCCACCAGAACTGGTAGATGAAATGACAAAAAACCCTGAGTCATACAACCTCGAAGCTAGGAAAGAAAACCTCACAGTATTGTTTACTGACGTGCGCGGTTTCACAACAATCTCCGAGGGCTTAAATCCAACGGAACTATCCGACTTAATGAATGAATTCTTAAGCGCAATGACTCGAGTAGTACATGAATATGGTGGTACGATCGACAAATATATGGGCGATGCAATGATGGCCTTTTGGGGCGCTCCCATGGAAAACACAAACCATGCTAGGGATGCCTTGCTGGCCGCGATTGAGATGGGAAACGCATTGGAGGACGTAAATGTACGCTTTGCGGAGAAAGGATGGCCCCCTATTAAAATCGGAATTGGTCTGAATAGCGGTGATATGCATGTTGGCAACATGGGGTCCGAGTTTCGTATGGCCTATACCGTATTGGGTGACGCCGTTAATTTGGGGTCGCGTGTGGAAGGGATAACCAAAAATTATGGAGTAGAAATACTGGTGACTGAATTCACTGCGCAAGCGGCGCCCGAATTTGACTACCAGCGTATTGATAGTGTGCGGGTCAAGGGAAAACTGGAACCTGTAACGCTAATGCTACCCCTTGGCGTACCAGGAGAAGTTAATCAGGATAAGATGATAGAGCGAGACGATTTCCATCGCGCACTCGACTTCTATTTAGACCAATCATTCACGCAGGCTAAACCTATTTTTAAAGCGCTATTACAAAATGGGAAGATGCCTGTTCTCTATCAGGCGTATGTAGACAGATGCGATGAATTTGAGAAAAATCCTCCAGGCGAGTCATGGGACGGCGTGTTTACTCTGACATCTAAATAGACTGCAGAAAAATTTGCAATGGAAAAGAACGCTCCTGCTAATTCATCCCTGTTGCTTGTGGTTACTTGTGCTGCAACAGCTTAAAAAGCCAAAATCAAACCAAACCAAATAACACCACCAAGCCAACCATTATTGATGAAGGCTAGAAAGCATGCTTGTCGGTCACGCTCACGAATCAACCATTGTTGATAGACAAACAATAATGCGGCTAAGAATAAAGCAAAATAGAATGTGGTTGAGAGCTCTAGAATACTACTTAGAACTAACCAAAACGCGAGCACGCTTAATTGCAGTAGCCCCACCACGTGACGATCATAGTCACCAAACCAAATCGCTGTCGACTTCACCCCAATCTTAAGGTCGTCCTCTTTGTCTGACATGGCATATATGGTGTCAAAGGCGAGCACCCATAAAATATTACACAGCATCAAGCAAACTAATACCCAATCAAAGCTCTTACCTACCGCGACATATACCATGGGAATACTAAATGAGAACGCTAGGCCCAATACTAATTGTGGTGCATCAATAAACCGTTTCATAAACGGGTAAATCACGGTTAGCGCCAACGCTGGGAGCGACCATGGCCAAACACGCATTGGCAGTAGCAGCAACAGGCAAACAGCCAGTAGCAACAGGACAAATAGCAACCCCAGTCCTTGCTTAACATTCAATGCGTCGTCAGCAAGCGGACGATTTTTAGTCCGCTCTACCTGCGGGTCAATATCTCGATCAGCCAAATCGTTTATCACGCATCCTGCCGACCTCATAACAATCACTCCTAAGGTAAACACCCAAACAAGGTGACCATCAGGATTCCCGTCAGCGGCTATCCATAGCGCCCATAATGTCGGCCACAACAAAAGCAGCCAGCCAATAGGTCGTTCGAATCGCATGAGCGCAATATAATGAGGAAGATTTGTAAGCATATTCATTTGATATCACTCGATATTAATAGGACCAGAGATTAACAACATTAGGCATTAACGTAACCTTCACGGCTACCGACCCAGCGCTCAATCAAAGCATCGATATTTTGCGGCTTAGCCTCAGCGAGCAATTTCGCACACGGCTCTATCTGAGGTAATAGTGCTTGGTCACGAAGAATATCGGCAATTTTGAAACTTAGGCTACCTGTTTGACGGGTACCTAAAAGCTCTCCCGCACCTCGCATTTCTAGATCTTTTTCCGCTATGACAAAACCGTCGTTTGTCTCTCGTAATGTTTTCAAGCGTTCCTTGGCATGTTGTCCGAGCGGTTGTCGATACAACAGAATGCAGTATGACTTTTCGCTGCCTCTGCCAACTCGACCTCGCAGTTGGTGTAATTGAGCTAAACCCATGCGTTCCGAATTCTCAATAATCATCAAACTCGCATTCGGCACGTCAACCCCGACTTCTATAACCGTGGTCGCCACAAGCACCTGAATTTGAGCTTTTCTAAACGCATTCATTACCTGTTCTTTTTCCGCTGCCTTCAACCGTCCATGCACCAAGCCGACATTGATACCCTCTAATTGTATTTGCAGCTCTTGTTCAGTGTCTGTCGCTGCTTGGGCATTGAGTACTTCACTCTCATCTATTAACGGGCAAACCCAATAAACTTGCCGACCTTGTTGGCAGGCCGAACGTACGCGCTCAATAACCTCTTGTCGTTTGGTCTCGCTAGGAATCACTACCGTATCAACCGTCTTTCGCCCGGGTGGTAGCTCATCAATACTTGATACATCAAGGTCGGCATAAAAGCTCATGGCGAGTGTTCGCGGTATCGGTGTTGCTGTCATGACTAATTGATGAGCCGCCCGCCCTTCGGGTGTTTTTTCTCTAAGCGCCAAACGCTGATCAACGCCAAAGCGATGTTGCTCATCAATAACCACCAATCCTAGCATTCGGTATTCCACAGATTCCTGAATAAGCGCATGTGTCCCAACCGCAATCAAGAGCTCTCCATTTCTAAGTTTTTCCAGGGTTTCGCGCTTCTGTGGTGCAGGCGTCTTACTGGCTAGCCAACCCACCTCTAAGCCCAGAGGCTCAAACCACTCCCTAAGAGTTTGATAATGCTGTTCCGCCAATAATTCGGTAGGCGCCATTAACACCGATTGAACTTTAGTCTCAGCGGCTTGCAAAATCGCCTGAGCAGCGACCACTGTTTTACCTGAGCCCACATCGCCCTGTACCAAGCGCATCATCGGTTTCTCAAGCTGCAAATTGGCAGAAACTTCTGCGCATACCCGTTGTTGTGCATTGGTGAGTTCAAAGCCGAATTGCTCAAGTAAATCGGCGTATCGCTGTTTTGACAATGTAAGAGGCATCGCGATTTCGGTTTCACGATCCATTCTCGATTTCTTCAAGCTGAAGTGATGTGCCAGCAACTCTTCAAAAATAAGTCGTTGGTGCGCCTGGCTGGTCGCGGCACGTAAAGAAGCAATGTCGGTACCGACTGCGGGTCGATGAATCGCTTTAATGGCGTCAGCCAAGCTTACTGTATTTGAGGCATCGATTAAGTGAGGTGGCAAACAACTTTGGGTTAGCAGCTCGTTAATATGGGGAAGTGAATCTTGCAAGGCCTGTTCAGTGATTTTTCGCCACAGTGTTTGGCTAACACCCTCCGTGGTTGGATACACCGGTTTGAGCGTGTCTTCAAAACCACCTTCGGGTTTCTCCGCCGACACGCGATACTCTGGATGGATCAATTCGAAACCCTTGGCTCCACGTCGCGCTTCGCCAAAGCATCTCACCCAGTGTCCACGTTTAAAACCTTTTTCTTGTTGCCGCGAAAAATAGAACATACGAATAGTGAGGCTACCCGTTCCATCGCTGATGCGAACCAATAAACTACGCCGTCGACCAAAAACAACTTGCGAGAGCTCTACTTGACCGATGATTACCGTTGACAGATTTGGTAGCAATGCCCCTATTTCAGTAACACTGGTTCGATCATCGTAACGATGTGGGAGATGAAACAGAACATCCTGAACATTGTGAACATGTAAGCGCTCGAGCTTAGCCGCCATTTGCGGCCCGACGCCTGAAAGCGATGTTACCGGCACCTCGGCCGGATTCGCTGTAGGCTCTTTGTTTGAGCCAGATAGTAAATTAGATTTTTTTTTGCTCATTGGTTAATCGCAAAAACCTATCTGGGTTGACCAAACAATATCAACAACAGCTTAGTCAATCGATAGAATTGCATCAATTTCTATCTTAACACCCTTAGGCAACGCCGAGACCTGCACAGCGGCTCTGGCCGGGTAAGGTTGCTTAATGTAGTCATCCATAATTTCGTTTAATGCTACAAAATTACCTAGATCTGTTAGATATACATTTAGTTTAACCGCATCGGCTAGACTTGCATCACTCGCTTGAGCCACAGCTTGCAGGTTCTTAAACACTTGATGCGCTTGTGTTGAAAACTCTTCGGACACGATTTCCATCGATTCTGGATCCAATGGAATTTGGCCTGAAATATAAACTGTTCTTCCCCCCACAACACTGACGGCTTGAGAGTAAGCACCGATTGCGGCCGGTGCCATTTCTGTGCTAATTATCTTTTTTCCCATGGTTTTTCACTCTATTAATTTAAATTTCACTCGACCTCTTATCGATACGTATCAACCCTTCTTACGCTCAACTTTCGCTACACTTGGTTTGTGCCTGATCGCCTTAACTATTTGCGCAAGATGTACACGGTCTTTGACATCGATGACGAAATCAATTTGAAGAAGACTGTCTGAACCCTCTTGAGAATCAACATGATTGATATTCGATTCATTTTCAGCAATTACGGTCGCCACTTCAGCGAAGGCACCAAGACTATGACGCAACTTAACTTTGAGCTTTACCGGAAAATACTTATCTAACTTCTCATCCCAATCGACCATCAAACAACGCTCAGGCTGCTTCTTTAACTCGGTAATATTAGGACAATCTGAAGTATGCACAACCAAGCCATGGCCGGCTGTAAATGTCCCCAAGATAGGATCGCCAGGGATTGGATGACAACAACGAGAATAGGTTATCAATAACCCCTCAGAACCACGTATGACTAATGCTTCTTGGCCTAGGATCTTACCTTCGCTATTGTCTATGTCGCTTAACTGGGCAATTTGACGTGCGACCATATCTGGCAATCGGTGGCCTAAGCCAACATCGATAAGCAAATCTGACCACGTCTCTAGCTGCAGCTCCTTGAGCAACGCGTTTTGTACAGATTTATTAATCCTCTTCCTTCCAAACAAGCGTTGCTTAGTTGCTCCGGCGAGCAGCCGCTTGCCGAACTTGAGCGCGTCTTCTTCAGTTTGCTGTTTGAGAAAGTTTCGAATGCTGGTTCGTGCTTTGGCAGTTACGGCGTAGTTAAGCCATGCCGTATTCGGCCATGACACCTTTGCCGTTATGATCTCAACCCTATCCCCGTTATGCAGGACGGTGGGTAAGGACGCCAAAGACTTATTTATTCTTGCGCCAGTACAATGCATCCCCACATCAGTGTGCACTGCAAATGCGAAGTCCAACGCAGTGGATCCACGCGGCATCTTTTTAATATCCCCTTTTGGCGTAAATACGTACACTTCGTCAGGGTATAGGTCGGTCTTCAAGTGTTCTAGAAATTCAAGCGGGCTGCCTGCATGGTGGGCTGGGTCCAGCAAATCAAGCAACCATTGTCGAGCTAAATCGTTAGATGTCTGTGTATCCACGTTGCCTGATTTATAAATCCAATGCGCTGCCACACCGGATTCGGCAACATGATCCATCTCTAGAGTACGTATCTGAACTTCTATATTGTCACCTAGGGGGCCAAATACCACCGTGTGCAGTGACTGGTAACCGTTTGCCTTTGGAATCGCGACATAATCGGCAAAACGACCCGGTATTGGTTTATAAGCATTGTGTATCAATCCCAAGACTCGGTAACAATCATCGACTTTTGGCACAATAATTCTAAAGCCGTAGATGTCGTGCAATTCACTAAACGATCGTCGCTTCTCCACCATCTTTTTATAGATACTAAAAACGGTCTTACGACGCCCATACACGCTGAACTCATCTAAGTGCGACTGATCAAGGGTTTCTTGGATAGAATTCTTAAGCTTCTCTACAATTAGTTTTCGATTACCTTCTCGCTGCTTAATCGCCTTGCTGATTGCGTGGTGTCGTTTCGGGTACAGATAACGAAAACACAAATCTTGCAACTCTCTTGCCCAGTGATACAGCCCCAATCGCTCCGCAATCGGCGCATATATCTCCAAGGTTTGTTTTGAAATTCTTCTCTGCTTCGCTGGCTCCATAACTTCCAGAGTGCGCATATTATGCAAGCGATCTGCTAACTTAATAATCATCACCCTGACGTCTTTCGACATAGCCATGAGCATTTTGCGAAAGTTTTCAGCCTCCGCTTGCTCTTTGGAATCAAATTGAATCTGACCAATTTTACTAACGCCATCGACCAATAAGGCGACATCTTCGCCAAACAATTCGACAATATCTTCTTTAGACGCCTGGGTATCTTCTATGACATCGTGCAGCAAGGCAGCGATGATAGAACGCGAATCCATCTGCAACTCAGCTAATGTATCTGCAACCTCAATGGGGTGATGAATATAGTGTTCGCCAGTGCGGCGAACCTGGCCGCGGTGGGCTTGTTCAGCAAAATGAAATGCGCTGTAAATTTCGTCTATCGCTTCCCTAGATAGATAAGCCGCGAGCCGCCCTTCACAGACAGCTCGTATGGCCTTTTCAGGTGACGGCGAAAAAAATCGCCGTGCCACCGCTGCTGGATTACTCGCTTGGCTCCTCTTCGGTGCCTTCACCAGCGTCTCCTACATTTTCAGATGCTGAACCAGTATCTCCAGCCAACTCGGCTTGAAGGGCTGCAGTCAGGGCATCCAACTCTGTTGGACCTTCACCTGTCTCTTCAGTTTCTTGTTCTTCTTCGGTAAGGAATTCTAAGATTTCTTCTTCGATTTCTTCATCAAGAATATCTCGTGTGACATGACCTTCTGATATTTCGCGTAGAGCGACTACCGTAGGCTTATCATTTTCAGCATCAACAAAAGGCTCTGAGCCTAAAGCAAGTTGCCTCGCTCGTTTCGTTGCAACAAGAACGAGTTGGAAACGATTGTCGACATTTTCTAAACAATCTTCAACGGTTACTCGGGCCATTATGTACTCCTAAAAAATTTGATTATGACAGTTTATGTCGATACTTAAGGGATCGACACAAACAATAAATTGTATTACTGATCTGTAGTAGTTGGTGGGTATTAACATCGCGCGATATGATAATTCGGCAATAGTTTATCTTGCTTAGGGATTCAATCAGCGTTATGTGTCGCCAATAAATCGTCAAGGTCCACCGTTAAGGGGCGAATACTATCACTTTCG
>CAJQNY010000273.1 GCA_905479805.1 uncultured Arenicella sp. | reverse complement strand
CTATCTTGCTCCCTACAATTTATTGATGAACTTATGCTCGCGGCTTCCAAATAAGCCTCTATTGGATGTTGATGATCTGAGTGATTTGGAATATTTGCGTACTAATTGGGAAGTAATGCGGGATGAAGCCCTCAAACTGGCTGAAGAGGGTGAGATTAAGGCTGCAAATGGATTAAATGATGCCGGATTTAACTCATTCTTTCGATTTGGTTGGACGCGCTTTTACCTTAAGTGGTATGACGACTACTTGCCTTCAGCAACGGAAAAGTGCCCAAAGACGGTCGAAATACTAAAACAAGCTCCGTCGGTCAAAGCGGCAATGTTTGCGTCTTTACCCCCTGGCGGAAAGTTAAATCCACATCGGGACCCGTATGCGGGCTCGCTACGCTATCATTTGGGCTTAGTGACGCCTAATCACAATGATTGCTTTATATTGGTTGATGGCAATCGTCATGTTTGGAACGACGGCAAAGATGTGTTGTTCGACGAAACGTTCATTCATGAAGCTTATAATAATACTCACGAGCAACGGATTATTCTGTTTGCTGATGTACATAGACCCATGCGCTTTAAGTTGATCGACAAGATGAATCATTGGATTAGCGACAATTTACTGAAGGCATCTTCAACACAGAATGATGAAGGCGAAAAAGTAGGTTTCTTTAACAGGCTCTTTGGAAAGGTGTACAGTCTGCGTACGTATTCGCGACGTATTAAAAAATGGAATAGAAAGTTCTATTACGGCCTTAAATACTCTCTATTTTTTGCCCTGATATATTTGATTTTATTTTCCTGGATGTAGTCCTTTCGTTTAAGCGCTATATTGGTTGGCCCATTACCGAGAGTTATTAATGAACCGAAGACAATTTACCGCTATGGCAGGTATAGGCTTGCTTGCTTCCACAAGGTCAGGCCTTAGCACTGGAGTATCAAACCAGAAAAGCCGCTATGGTAGAGGATCAGTAATCTCTGACAGCGTTTTTGTAACAGAACTAAACGGGCAGAACATCGAAGTCCACAAACTGTTGAAGCAAAATGCAAAACCCCTAAGCCTAATATTTATATTTGGTGGTGGCGGGCTGGGGCATAAACGCACCATGGATACAGGCGGGATATGGTGTCCAGATTCCTACGAAGACTTGCATATATTGAGAACACTTCACGATAACTTTAAAGATGAGGTAGCGTTCCTCCCTGTCGCCTGCCCACCTGTTTTTCATTCCAAAATGTTGGGCTTCGAAGATCGGGCGTTCTTGGATTACGATAAATCCACTAAGGCATACACCAGTGCTAAACAGGCCTTTATTGATTCTACTAACGATGCCTTTAAGAGTGGATTAATTCCGGTAGAGCCTTACATGGATCTACGGTTTCGTTTATTAATGGGTGAAAAACAACAAGCAGCTCTGAGTTCTGCGTATGGATCGGTTCCAGAGTGGCAGGGATCATTTCGTGACAAATTCGAAAAACAGAGCTACGGAGTCCCTAATTTTTGGATGGTGAACAAAGCTGGCGAGATAGTTAGAGAACCATATCGAGGTAATATCTATCATCCGCATGGTGGGGAGTTACAGATTAATTACACCGTGCAAGACCTCGCGGATGACCTGAAACAGGAATTGGCCGTTAAGGGCATCTAAATTCAGCAGTTTAAGTTCAGTTAGTTTTTTAGATCTTAGTGTGAAGATGCTTTTTAAAGTTTATTCCTGAATGTTCTCAACTAAGGCATTGATAGCAAAACTGCCTAACCAATGGCCACCTTCGTAGCTGTCGCCCACTAAATTTGGGTAAGAAGCCGCCATGTGCAGATCGGCGAGGTCAGTTAGATGAGCATATTGAGGGTATTGCTTGGCCAAGCCGTAAAATACCCAGGCTCGACTAAAGTTAAGTCCGTCAAGGTGCACCAATTTACCATCACTCCGATCGCTGACTTCGGCTATGGGAATATCAAAATCTTTCTTACTCAACTGCGGCATGAATGAATCAAGCCATTCTGGAAATTCGGTAGTGCTCAGTACTCTGCGCATTATGTCGACTTCTTCAAAACAGGGAGAAAGGAAATCAAACCCACTGGGTTCCCAATCGATCGGGCAGTTTGTGTCATCTTGAAAAAAATTCAGTGCTCTTGAGGCTATCAGCTCTTGTAGCTCTTGTTTCTTTGAATTAACCGCATAGTCATATGCGAAACTCAACCCGAATGCGGTATTGGTGTGTTCGCCAACACGAATTGGGTATACCAATTTCGGTAGGAACGCTATGTACTTGGATGTGATATCTGAACTCAAAGGCTCAAGGGTTTTCACTAACGACTGTCCGAGAGGGTCATCCCACTGTGACAAGGTATCTGACAATTTTAGTAGCCACGCCCAGCCATAGGTTCGCTCAAACGACTTATTAATTTTCTTCTCGAAATAATCCAATTCTATGGCAACTTTCTCGGCTGTGATATTTCGTACCAGAAGTGCCCTTATTTCTTCACCCTTATCTAATTCTGGAAAGTTCTTCAACAAAGTGACAAGTGACCAATAGCCGTGTGCTGCGCTATGCCAGTCAAAACACCCGTAGAAAATAGGGTGTAGCTCTTTGGGTGATTTGAGGTCTTCACTGCTGGCAAGTGTTTGCTGAAGCTTGTTTGGATACTGGTGTTCGACACACGCAAGCGGCAGTTGTACTAGTTTATTAGCTTCAGATAAGCTAAAACGAGGTTTCGCAGTATTACTAGGTTTAACCCTGGAAGGGGTTTCATTAATCGAATTAGCAGCCAGAGAGTTCTGTGCAAGAAGCAGGCTAAGGGTGACAAGTGACAATATCGCCAGCCCTTTAGTACAAAGCTCTAATGTCGCGGGTGCTGAAAAAAAATTGTTCTTCATGTTTTTCTCATTAGTCAGTTTGTAAGAACTGTTTCATTCTTTGAACCTGTTCAAGTAAGGTTGCCTTCGTAGCTTGCGCATCGCTTAACTGTTCTTGTGCCTTTTGAATGACAGCGTCGGGGGCTTTGTCAGTGAATGCAGGGTTATTCAGGCGACCTTGAACGCCATCTATATTTTTCTGGGTTTTTTCCAATTCCTTATTGAGTCGAGCAATTTCCTCATTGGCGTCGATAAATGAGCCCAAGGGGATGAGAACC
>CAJQNY010000272.1 GCA_905479805.1 uncultured Arenicella sp. | reverse complement strand
AGAGTTTTTGAGGATATGAAATGTGCCGATTCATACATTGGCGAATTAGGAGCATCAATATTCCAAATTCCACCCACGGTAGAATTGCTTTCTAAAACTTTGAAGTCCACGCCCTTCTCAGCAAGCTGTTTTGCCATCACCAATCCAGCAGGCCCTGCTCCAATAACCAGCACATCGTGCATTCGACTGTTTTTCATAATTCACCTTATTACAGCCACAATACGTGACCGTTAGTCATCTTTATAACGTGACTATAGGTCACTTATAGTGTATTGTCAAACCCATGAACGAAAACCTTGAAGTTAGACGCAAACCAGAACAATCACGAAGCATTCAAACCATGGAGGCTATCAGTGAATCAGCTTCTACACTTTTTGCTGAGAGCGGCATTGATAATGTTTCAATGACACAAATAGCTAAGCACGCTGGGATTTCCAAACCTGCCTTATATCGGTATTACCCTAACAAGCGCTCCTTATTGAAAGAACTCGCTAGCGAAGCATTTGGCGAAACCAGAGCCGCTCTCGAAGAACTAATCGAGACAAAAACAGGCACAGCCAGCGATGTGCTTTTGGAAGGAATTCAAGAGTACTGTCGAATTCATTGTGTTGAACCCTATAGAATTCAGCTCAAAGCCGCCATCAATGCTGACCCAGAGCTGGTAAAGCTTGATCTTGAAGATAGCCGTAGCAATGCAACCCTAGTAGCATCTTTTATTCAAGCTGAGCACCCTAAGATGGATGCAGATGAAATATACAATCGAGCTCTATTAATGATGGAATTAAGCGATAGCCTAATACGTTTAGTAGCCAATATTCCTAAACGAGAGGGCGACATTCTTATTAAAGAATTTGTCACCCGATTCACCTCAGATCTCAAGTAATTTATCTGGCTCTATTTTGTGTTATCAAAAAACGACAGCCTCCCCATAGCTACCCACCTTATCGTTTTCACAATTAACCAAAGCGCCGTTAGCGGCAGAATAATTGTCTGAAACACAAACACAACTATCAACTTAATCGCGTGCTCACTAATGTTTTCGGCAGCTGCTTTGAATTCCTCCAAATGCCGTTGAACATCAAAGGCATTAGAGGCCGAGCGATACAGGTCTTTTGCGCTCTCTAGAAATGATTTATCTTCATTGGCATCGGACATGCTTGAAGAAGCGTCGCTCTGCGACTGAATATCTTGTAGTTCATCACTTGTCGATAATAGTTGCTGACTAGATTCCTCATATTGTGGTGCTAGAAATAACTCGTAGAAATTCTCTGTTGCGACTGCCATCAATGGCACGCTAAAACGGATAATCAAACAAATAAGCGCACTGCGAAATACGATATTCCTCACGTCAACCGGGGTTGATTTTGCAAACCACATGACAGCTATCGCCAACACAACGAATATGACCACAAGCAAGGAAAATGTGTTGGTGGCAACAATATCTAGAAACACACGCTGAATACCAAAGGCTGTGCCGCTGATAAGAACTACCGAAGAAAACCGCTCAATCAAATCGTTAACGGGGTCCAATATCTGGCCTGGCGTAAAGGTCATGCCCACGCCAACTGGCTCAATAGCAACCTCAGTACCTTGCACGACCGATATCACGCCATTTAGGCTTCGCGCTATGCCGTATGTGACCAACGCACGACTAAGGCCTTTCTCCGTGTGTTCTAAGCCCGCTCGATCAACAACGCCCAACTGTGCGAGCCCGAGCAGCGCTAGGCCAACCACCGTGATGATTACTTTTTTACGAAATTGCATTGATTTACGGGATACTCAGAGTGACCTTACTTCGAACCAGTATACACAACGAAGAAGAGCGTTAAGCCTTACATTTAGCTGAAAATGTTAGAAAACTAGATGCCTTGTTAGACAACGTTCGTAATTCGATTTATGTCTTCAACAAACCCAAGAGAATTTTATGCGGGAACTATCGCACCAGAATGTTGGATCACCCTCGAAGCCAAACGGTGGCCCGATCGACAGGCCTCAACTCCATTTAATCCTTTGAATCGCGCCGCCAAGTATCCAGCGTTAAAAGAATCCCCTGCCGCTGTCGTATCAACAGGCGTAACAGCTTCAGCTTCTACATAATCTACCACTCCATCATGAAGTGCCAAACAACCTTCTGGACCCATTTTAACGACGATTTGTGAAACTCCATGTTCACGGATAGCTTGCATAACTTGTTCCGCAGAATCGAACCCAAACAACAAAGACTCATCTTCTAGGGTTGGAAGTGCGATGTCAGTAATTTTATACATTTGTTCGTAGGCTTCTCGCGCAACCTCCCTGCTAGACCAAAGATTGGGTCGATAGTTGCCATCAAAGATCAGCCTGCCACCTTGTTGGCGATACTGTTCCAACATGCTAAATAAATTTTGTTGTGAGTCATCTGGCAAAATCGCCAAACTTATTCCCGATAGGTATAAGTAGCCAAAACCAGCAATTGATTCAAACAACTTATTAACGCTCTCGTTGTCGTCGAATAATCGACTAGCCGGTGAGCCTTTGCGCCAATAGAGGAACGAACGTTCTCCATCGTCGGCAACGTTGATCATATACATGCCAGGGACAGAGTTAGGGAAGCGAGTGACCATCGAGCAATCAACACCTTCGGACTGCCACTCGTTCAGCAACCAATCACTATTTATATCATCGCCAAGACCCGTGATATAGCTTACATTAACGCCATTCCTAGTAAGGTAAATAGAGGTGTTAATCGTATCACCGCCATAATTCAGCGCCATGAGATTTTTTACACCTTCCACCTTCTTCGGCAAGCGTGTCAGTTCCAACATACACTCGCCAATGACTCCTACCGATACCGACATAAACTATCTAACCTTAAATTAATACTGCGGCTCTACTAAACCGGCATAGAGATTATGAGAAGATTAATCCGCCGTTAATATCTAAATTAACACCCGACAAAAATGATGCTTCATCGGAAAGCATATAGCTAACGGTATCGGCAACTTCTTCGGAATTCCCTTCACGACGCAGTGGTGTGCCATTGGCGACATTACTACGAACCTCATCTTTCGTGAAAGTATCATGGAATGTGGTGCTGATCATTCCTGGGCACAGAGAATTCACACGAATCCCTTTGGGGCCTAGCTCCTTTGCCATAGCACGAGTAAATGTCATTACAGCGCCTTTTGAAGTTGCATACGCAGATGCACCAGGACCACCGCCATCTCTTCCTGCTTGAGAAGCAAAATTCAATATAGACGAACCTTCTGACATATGGGGTGTTACCGCCTTAACTGACAAGAACGTAGAGTTAAGGTTTAACTTAACAACTTTATCGAAAAACTCTTCGTCCATTTCATCAAGTGTTTTGCGTTGTACTAGACCACCAACAACATTGACCAAACCATCTATCTTGCCTCCGAGTTCATCGACAGCCTGATTCACTAACTGGTCTACGTCAGATTGCTTGGTCATGTCACCTTTCAAAATGACTGCATGGGTCCCTGACGCGGCCAACTCCTGACGCAAACTGAGCGCTTGTTCTTCGCTGCCATAATAATTAATAGCAAGCTTGGCCCCCTCGGCTGCTAATTTCAAGGAAACGGCTCGTCCGATATCACGAACTCCACCTGTTACGACGACAACTTTATCTTTTAATTTCATAATATATCTACTGTTTATTAATCTTTGGTTAGTGCTAAAAAATTTTAATGGGCATCTATTTTGGTTTAAGCGGCTCAATTTTTGGACATAAGATCCAGATACTGGCCATAGCAATAACGGCTAAGGCAGCGCCTATGACAAAGGCTGGAGTGTAATTACCACCAGCAGTTAGCCAGGGAACAAGTGCGGTGAGTGCGACGGCACCCAACTTAGCGGCCATGCCCGCTAACCCTGCCAAGGTACCCACCGTCTTACCTCCAAAAAGGTCGCTGGGCAATGTTTGTACATTTCCGATCGCTGTTTGAAAGCCAAACAAGATCACCGCCATCAATAACACGGCATTGACTGGTGCGCCTGGATTAGCCATGGCCAACAGCGTTGGCAACATGATCAAGCAACCAAGACTTATGGTGAATTTGCGAGTCTTATCAACCGTCCAACCGCCTTTGAGTCTATTCTGTGCGAGTAAGCCGCCGAACCATGCGCCCAGCATTGCTCCTACATAAGGAACCCAGCCATAAATACCAATTGTCTTGACATCCATTCCATAAACTTCAGAAAGGTAAATGGGAATCCAGAAAACGAAGAGCCACCAGATTGGATCAATCGCCGCGGAAGCAATAATTACTCCCCAGCTTTGTTTATGTGACAACAACTCGGCTGTAGATGGGTTATAACCATCGTCGAATTCACCATCGCTATCAAGGTCTTGGTTTTTCTGACCACTTAGAATGTATTGGCGTTCTTCCTCAGTTATCCAAGGATGCGATTTTGGTGGCGACTTGACCAATATTAACCACGGGATAAGCCATAGCAGGCCGGTTAAACCTACAATGACGAAAATCATTTTCCAGCTGAAATAAATCGTCAAATAAGCGATCAAGGGAATAGAAATAATGCCTCCAATCGCCGCGCCCGAGTTGAAAATCCCTTGAGCCAGCGCTCGCTCTTTCGTTGGAAACCATTCTGCATTCCCTTTCGTTGCACCTGGCCAGTTGCCAGCTTCTGCAACACCCAAGATTGATCGAACAATCGCAAAGCTCGTTACACCACGCGCAAACGCATGCATTACCGTAGCTATAGACCAGATACCTATAGACAATGCGAAGCCGATTCGGGTACCGACCCAGTCGAATATTTTGCCGAATATCGCCTGACCGAACGCATAAGAAAAAACGAACACAACGGAAATAAAAGCATAGATTTCCTTGCGCTCATCGGCTGTTTTATCTGGGTACAAGTCCGCTGCGATGTCAGGCCAAAGGACACTGAGTGACTGCCTATCAATGTAATTAATAATTGTCGCAAGGGCTATCAAAGCAACAACCCACCAGCGTAAGTTCTTTATTTGCATTATTATTCTCCGCCTAGAAAATCTTCACGTAGAGGACTGAATATATCTATCAGCACTCCTGCTTTTTTACACACCGCGCCATGTGATTTGTTCGGAGCTACATAAAACGAATCACCCGCACGTAAAATCTTTGTTTCTCCATCAATGGTTGCTTCAAATTCACCACTTTCCACATAACTTACCTGAGTGTGGTGGTGATGATGCTGATAACCCTCGGCCCCTTCGTCAAACCAGACCTTAACCGCCATCAAATCAGGCCCGTAACCTAAGAACTGCCGTTTGATACCGTCGTCAACCTGCTCGATCGTGCTAGGATCAGCGATTACAAACTGTGGACTCTGTTTATTCATCTTTGATTTTTATCTCGTTTCGGTCAGTGCTGCGAATGCACTGACTATGCGATATGTAATCACACTCATTCGCAAAACAAACATTATTAGTCTTCGCTCGACTTATAGGTATTATCGGAGACAGTAGCCGTATCCTTTTTGTCACTGTTTAGCTCACTAATAACAACTTTATTAGCATCAATAAACGCATTACCGATTATTTTTGTTACAGGTTCACCCACCGTATGGAGAACGGTTATCTCGGGAGTGTTTACAAACTTATTTCCCACGACGTTAGTAACTTGCACGCCGTGTAAAAGAATTGAACTTTTAGATTTATTGCGTTTCCCGTAACCGACTTTTTTCAAAGTTGAATTACTTAATTCGAAGTGAGGTCCAAAGGTACTTTCGTCGGTACCACCTCGGTAAAAATCAACTATATCTCCTTCTATGGATTCAAAATGAGAATCTCGGATAGTCACATATTCTGCGTTGTAGATTCCGTAATCATCACTCTCCTTATCCAAACTAAGTACCGCACCTGTAATGTTCTTAAATCGCGAATTAGTAATCTCTATTCGGTCAGCAAACGTTCCTTTCGCGACACTTAGGAAATTGAAAGAATGGTTGATATCTAAGTCAACAATCTCGCTATTCTCGATCAATAGTTCATAGTTGCTTAACATTGACCGACGTTGGGTTCTAATCACCGAGTTGCCAGAACTATCTGGCGACTCTTTACCTGTGATTGTCACACCACTGAGTTTGATATTCCCTCCCTCCTGAATCTCAAATAATGCGCCGCGCTCAAAAGCCAAGATAACCTTGGGTGATTTAGAACTAGCTTTTAAGGTAATTGATTTATCAAGGACCAAAACCCTCGAAACCGTGTAACTACCGTCGGCTAAACTAAGTACATCACTGTTACTCGCGGTCTTCAAAGCATTTGTAATTGTGTCTAACCCAGGTTCAACCAAGATAGTTCTGCCTTGGTCAAATGTGGGTATTGCTGCTGGCTTGGCATACCATTTAACACCCACTTGAGCTTTTTCGATTGGATTAAGTTGCTTTGACACGCCTGCTGTCGTCGATGTTGCATACATTAAACCGTTATCAGCCCTTTGAGCGTTCAAAGCTAAGCTTTCGAACCCCTGTGCAATTTTTAAGTCTTTTACCTCATTGACTACGTTTCCTTCAAAATCTATTCCACTAATATCATCATAAACGGTAAATGGATCGTGCTTGTCATGATTGAATATCAGATTGTTTTTAAAGCTTGTCCTAACAGGTACCGCGGAACGCTCTAAATCGCTACCTGCAGCCAACTGAATATGCTCGGAATTAATCAGTGAATTGTTTTCAATCACCGAATCCTCAACTTGATGGTAGCGATTGATTGGAGAGTCAGGCACACCATTCATCACCACTAACGCGCCGCCAAACCGATAGCCTGCCAGCCCTTCCATATAATTATTACGGACCGTTTGCCGCTTATTAATAAGACGAATACCGCCAGTATGATCTACCCCGTTACCAAAAAAGACATTGTTCTCTACTAAGGTATCATTGCCGTGACGCATCGTTAATGTTCCACGTGATTCGAAAAACACATTGTCAATTATTTTGTTTTTCCCAGACTTACTAGAAATGATTTCTAACTCACCATCACAGCGGTCAAAATAGTTATTCTCTACTACAGTAAAGGAATCACTGAGTGAATAATGGCTGGTGCCAATCCGCAATGTTTCTCCGCCATTTGAACCAAGGATTCTTCGCGGGCCAAAATAGTTATGATCGATTCTGTGATAATTCTCTCTACTTTCTTCAGTGTTCATGCGGACGGCCATGGTGACACCTTTGTTGCTCTTGCCCTCAAGGTGACTATGGTCAAACCGATTGTGTTTGCCGTACATCATCACCCAACTGTCATTCTCAAAACGCTCGGGATTGCTAAAATTGTCAATCACAACCTCAGTCACTCGAGAATGATAGGCTAATTTTTCTTTGCTCTTCCTAAAGGAAATTACAGTACTCGTTGGCGTATAACCATTCTTAAAGACTAAGCCTGATACAACCAAATACTTCCCAGCTAGGCTTAAGTTTGATTGGCCACTAATTTCAACCTGCCCTGGGGTTTGGGCGGTCAATGTAATTGGTTGCTCAGCTGTGCCTTGGCCTTCAAATAGGATCTCAAAATCTGTCCATACCCCATTCTTCAAGACAATTGAATCACCAGCCTCAAGCTTCGCAACAGTGCTTACATAATCAGCCTGGTTACCTACAAGGTATTCTTTAGCACCGACACTACACGCAGGTAAAATAATGCAGCATAAAAAAGCTACCTGAACGAGTTTTATGATCAATGTTGTATTTGGCATTTAGTTATCATTTGGTTTTACGATACGAACCATCATTGACTATTTCCTGATGTCCCGAGTGCGTTACATTATGCTTTTAAATATAAAAGCAACAGTCATTCGCGCCATGCTAACAAATATGTATTACCAATTATGCGCTTCAGATGAAACAAAATTATACATATTGTAATACCAATTTGCAATAAGGGTTGCATAATGCCTGAAACAAGGCTTAGAGCGTGTAACCTCCCCATAAAGCTAGGTAAATCGCTCTTTATTACAACTTGCATTAAGCTTCGATTCCTTCAGTAAAATCTTCATCCAACCGAGTACAGTGTATTTTATAGTGTAAGTATTGATGCGGATTGTATTACAATTTTCTCTAACATTTAGTATCCTTATCGGACTCTAACAATGCAATTGATACCAAATGGCTAGTAAGGAACGTTTATACATTACTGTTTTTAATGAAATTTCTACCTTAATCAAAGAAGGAGAGTTTCCTGTTGGTGGGCGCTTGCCAACGGAACGAGAGCTCGCTGAACGTTTTAACGTTAGTCGCCCGACTATCCGCGAAGCAATTATTGCGTTGGAAGCTAAAGAAGAAGTCTCCGTAAAAGCCGGCTCTGGAGTTTACGTTCTTGGCAACAATCTAATGAATGATGACTTCAGCCGTGAAATCAGCGCATTCGAATTACTTGAAGCACGAGTTCTCCTCGAAGGAGAGGCCGCCGCGCTGGCAGCTAGAATGATAAAACCTGAAGAAATCAAGGAACTCGAAAAGGCCTTACGCAAGATCGAACTTGAAGATGTCAAAGACACTTCATCTTCCGGCGCCGACAGACAGTTCCATGCAATCATTGCCCACGCAACTCACAACAGAGTCATAGCTAAACAAATTAGCTTTTTGTGGGATCTGCAAGAAAACCTTAATCATATCAATAATGCCCACAAGGCAGTTTGCGTAGATGAAGATAGGGAAACAAGAATATCTGATCATGTCGCAATATACGACGCCATCGCAAGCGGTGATAGCAGCGGAGCTCGCAAGTCAATGCGTGAACATTTTTCTGACTTACTAGAAGCAATGCACGATGTGATCGAGCAGGAAGCGGTCGAAGCGGCTAAGTTGAAAATCTCGAATATGCGCAAGCGATTCTCCATAGATGATTTAGCATCACAATCTGGATAGGTCGACATAATCTGCAGCCTTGATCTGTCAGGTTTCGATAAAAAGAGCTAACTGCGATAGACAAGGTTAGCTTGGAGTAAAAATGAAAAAAACTATTGCAGCGAGTGTGATTGTTTTTGCTATCTACTTTACTAACGCATCATGGCTTAGGCCTGTACCTGACGGTGAGCTCGAGCTACTTGCACACAGAGGAGTGCACCAAACCTATTCAAGTGTAAATCTCTCTCGCGATGAATGTACAGCTACTAGGATTGACCCTCCAAAACACGAATTCTTAGAAAACACCTTAGAGTCAATTGAGCAAGCGTTTGGCTATGGAGCTAATATAGTTGAGATCGATATTCATCCGACCAGCGATGGAAAA
>CAJQNY010000271.1 GCA_905479805.1 uncultured Arenicella sp. | reverse complement strand
CAAACAATTCTGTGATTTAATGCAGATACCCAACGCAAGTGAAACATGGCTGCACTGTGCTGCGAATATGCGTGTATCAGCGTTTGTCTATCGCTATCAGACGCAAATTCTGGGTGAAGAGAAAGACGTGGCGAAGAGTCGGTTGACGCAAATCTGGGAACCTTTTGGTGTTTGGAAAAGGTTTATAAACCAAAAAGCTGAATTAATGAGAGATTAGAAGAATGAAAGAACCCTTAAAAGCATGGCATCAAGTGATGGAAAACGGCGACACCTCTGGTTTGGAGGCGCTACTGGCCGACGATGCCGTAATGATTTCTCCGGTGGTGCATACCCCACAGCGTGGCAAGGACATTACGTTTAAGTACTTGAGCGCAGCCGCAGATGTGTTTAATCCTGATAAGTTTGTTTACGTTAGGCAACTGCAAGATGAGAACGGCGCGATTCTCGAATTTGAAACTGAAGTTGATGGGATATCCGTCAACGGTGTCGATATGATCAAATGGAATGAGGATGGTTTGATCACCGAATTCAAGGTAATGCTCAGACCCCTTAAGGCGGTTAATATCATTCATCAAAAGATGGGTGAAATGTTACTGAAAATGACCGCTTAATTTGATCGCGCCTTATGATAGAGTTGATTCAACAGACTCGTTGAGTTTAATGTGGCGAGTCCAGTCTGGCTTATGTTTATAAAACAATAATTGGGAGAGGGTTTTGCTTTTTGATTTTAGTCAACAAGTCTTAAGAACAGATGCGTCTGGGATGCCTCTTGGTTGGATCAATTATCAAGAAGCGGCGAGTTGTTATCATGCTGGAAGTGTTCTCTACGCCTGCGGTAAGCCGTTGTACACTGTTCATGGAGGGGTCAATGGTGTGAGCGGTTTACAGAGCCGCATTGAGATTAACTCGATCATCGCAACGGCCGGAGAGCCACAAAGTAAATGGCACCATAAAGCTAATTACACACCGCCATTAACTAACAAAACCCTTTTTGCTCGTGATGCACATTGTTGTCTGTATTGCGGCACTCAGCACTATTATTCCGATCTTTCACGAGACCACGTGACGCCGCTAAGCCAAGCAGGCCTCAATACTTGGTGCAATGTCGTTACCTCATGCAAGAGGTGCAATAACTTCAAGGCGGGACGAACCCCAGAACAGGCGCACATGCAATTGATTGCGATTCCGTTTGCCCCGACTCATGCTGAATATGTGTTTTTACGTGGCAGGAGAATTTTGGCAGATCAAATGGAATTCCTGATGGCTCATTTTCCTCGCAGCAGCCCTTTAAGGGATCGTGCGTAACCTTTAGTTGCGTCGTTCGTTTCACCCGCATTTATTTCTGACATTGCTAATATGCCAGTGCTAAGCAAAAATCGTGCGTCTGATCTAAGGCTCTGCTTTGAGGCTATTGTTGCGACCCTGCCATTGGCTATCGCGGTTATTCCATGGGGTATTTTGACGGGGGCGCTAGGGTTAGAGATAGGATTATCCGCGTGGCAAGCCCAAGCTATGTCGCTATTTGTGTTTGCGGGTGCGGCACAAATTTCCGCGTTGAGTTTGATGGCCGGCGGTGCCTCTTTGCAATCTTTGTTTGGGTCGACCTTCGTTATCAGTTCTCGACATTTGCTGTATTCGATTGTCTTCAGGCAACGCGTCATAGAGCTTCCAATCGCCTGGAGAGCCGCAATTGGTTTTGTGCTTACTGATGAGATGTTTGCGGTGTCTGAAGCGAAGACGCGGCAAACAGGGCATTTCTCAGCCCTTTATGCGCTTTGCTCAGGTTGGACTTTCTATGTTATTTGGAATTTGGCCACCTGGGCCGGCATAGTAATTGGTGATTCAATACAGGACCTTGAAAGCCTTGGATTGGATTTTGCCATTGCGGCAACTTTTATTGCGATGACTTTCAATGAGCTTCGGCGCTTTCCAGTAGCCGCGACTATAGTAGCGAGTGGGCTGGTCGCCGTCTTGATTAAGCCGTTATTTCCCGACGGGTATATTATCATCGCAGCCGTAATAGGCATGTGTGTGGGCTTTTTTCTAAGCGATGATGACGATAAGTCATTCAATGCAAGTGAGGGCACTAAATGATCATTTGGCTGAGCATTCTCGGGATGGCGATCATTACCTTTGTTAATCGCTATCTGTTCTTTATAGAGGGGTTTAGGTTCAAGCCGAGCGCACAGCTGACTCGCTTTCTTGAGTTTTCCAGTTTTGCGATTTTGACTGCAATCTGGGCGCCGATCATTTTTGTTGTCGATTATGGGAATGGCACGCAAGGCTTTGAGTTCAATTTAGAGCATGCGGGATTGGATTATTTGGTCGCCACTACAGCCGCGGCCCTAATGACCGTGCTGGGCGTGAGAAGCATCATTGTTGTTGTGTTAAGTACGGGCTTGTTTTTTTGCTTGCGATGGTTTCTTTAGAGTTTTCTTTAACGCGGAAGCGGCTAGTTAGGAATACTCACAAAAAAGCGCACAGCTAATGCAAGTACGCTTTTTTCTACAAGGAATGTCTAAAGCTTAAGCTCTCTGCCTAGGCTGACCTCTTGGTATCTCAGTCAACGATTTTTAGCTATCGCGCTGAGTGATTTCGAGTAAGTGATACCCGAATTGAGTTTGTACAGGGCCGTGCAATTTGCCCACTTCTTCACTGAAGACCACGCGGTCAAATTCTGGCACCATCATGCCAGGTCCAAAGCTACCAAGATCGCCGCCTTGCTTGCCAGATGGGCACTGAGAAAATTCTGCTGCAACACCTTCGAAAGTGTTATCACCAGATTCAATTTGAGTTTTAAGATCCAAACATGTTTGTTCGGAGGATACAAGAATGTGTCGTGCTGAAGCAGTAGTCATTTCTTTTGATTACCTGTCTATTTTAAAAGAGGCGCATAATACTTACTTTGATAGGCAAATCCCAGTTACAATTCACGAAAACCCATGCATTTTCAACAAAAAGATGCAAAAGAACCGATTCTTATAGCGTGCCCAAGCAATTCTCAATAATTCTTCGTATTTTAGTAAGCTGCGCCTTGTTCGCGTTGGTCTTTTATCAAGTCGGTTTATTTTCAGCAAGCGGGCGTGAGTCATTCATTGATGTGGTGCGCGAAGCAGATTTTCGTTGGTTAGGTATATCGATTCTGGTGGGGTTTCTGGTCAATTTTTCCAGTGCACTAAAATGGCATATGCTGACTAAAGTTCGAGATTTGGGTGCTGGCTATTGGCGGGTTTTTAGTTATTACTTGATTGGTCAGTTCTACAATTTAATTCTCCCTACCAGTGTGGGAGGCGATGTAGTAAGAGCCTATGAACTCGGTAAGTTTAGTGACCGGCAAGCAGACTCTTTGGCCTCTGTGTTTGTGGAGCGTTATACTGGCGTACTCGTATTGCTGGCCCTGGCTGGGATCGCGGTGTTAACGCAATTGGCTATTTTTTCAGTCTATCTTGTGATCTTTAGCTTAGTCTTTTTTACCTTGGTGCTGGCTTTTATTGCATGGCTAATATTTGATGATCGGCTTTACGAAAAAGTAAAAAGTGTATTGATCCCAAGGTTAGGTATCGCAGCCCTGATCTTCGAGAAAATTGATAGCCTATTAGTGTCAGTTCGAGTCTACAAACAGCATAAGGGAGCCATTGCGTGGGCATTCGTAAACTCTTTGGTGTTCTATTTTTTGGCGGTCTTAAATGTCTATGTCACCGCCAAGGTGTTTGATATTGGCATCGATTTCAATGATATGTTGATTGCCACCCCGATTATTATGTTAATCATGAATATTCCTTTCTCGATCGGGAATTTTGGTTTAATGGAAGCTGGGTATAGTGGCGTTTTCGTCCTGCTTGGATATAATCCTGCAATCGGTTTGTCGGTTGCCATCTTAATGCGTTTGAAGTCTTTAGTAGATGGTGCAATCGGAGGCGTACTGCATCCATTGTATGTGACCAAAAAACATTAAATAGAGTATCATTCAGCCTGTTACCGGGCGGATGCCTTCATAGTTAATTACATTGTTATTGCACTAACTCAAGTATGAATATTTCAATTATCGGCACAGGTTACGTTGGTCTAGTGACTGGCACATGTTTCGCAGACGTTGGCAACCAAGTATTGTGTGTCGACAAAGACCAATCAAAAATTGATCATCTTTTGGCTGGGCAGATTCCTATCTACGAACCAGGCCTAGAGCGTCTTGTAAAGAGTAGTGTGGCCCAAGATCGCTTGCGCTTCACAACGGAAATAAAACGTGCGGTCGAGCATGCTGAAGTGATTTTTATCGCGGTCGGCACACCACCCGATGAAGATGGTTCGGCGGATTTATCGCATGTTTTGGATGTAGCAAGATCCATTGGTCAGAATTTGACTGAATATCGTGCCGTCGTTACAAAATCGACTGTGCCTGTTGGTACAGCCGCTAAAGTCCGTACAGCCATTCAAGAGGAGCTTGATGCGCGAGGGGTGGAGCTAGAATTTGGTGTTGCCTCGAATCCGGAGTTCTTGAAGGAGGGCGCAGCGATTGAAGATTTCATGAAGCCAGATAGGATCGTGATTGGGACAGATGATGACCGTACGGTTGGCTTAATGCGAGATCTTTATGCCCCGTTTAACCGCAATCATGAGCGCCTGATTGTGATGGATATACCGTCAGCTGAGCTTACAAAATATGCAGCGAACGCAATGCTAGCCACTAAAATTTCGTTTATGAATGAGTTGTCGAACCTTGCGGAACTCTTGGGTGCTGATATTGAGCTGGTGCGGCAAGGAATTGGTTCTGACCCGAGGATAGGCTATCACTTTATTTACCCAGGTTGCGGTTATGGGGGGTCATGCTTTCCTAAGGATGTACAGGCGCTGCATCGGACGGCTCAACAACAAGGTTATGAAGCTAAGATATTGGCAGCCGTTGAAGAAGTTAATCATGCTCAGAAATCCGTATTGTTGAGTAAAATTGAAAGCAGATTTGGTAGCGACCTTAGTGGTATGACATTTGCTATTTGGGGTCTTGCATTTAAGCCCAATACTGATGATATGCGTGAAGCACCAAGCCGAGTCGTTATTGATGGCTTACTTGAAAGAGGCGCCAGTGTAAAAGCATTTGATCCGGTTGCTAATTCTGAGGCAGATGAAATTTATCACGGGCGAGAACGAGTGGATTTGGTCGATGACCTTTATGACGCGACACAAGACTCTGATGCCTTGGTTATAGTGACCGAATGGAAAGCATTTCAAAGCCCGGATTTTGAACGATTGAAATCACAGATGAAAAACTCAGTAATATTTGACGGACGAAATATCTATGACCCCGAGCGGCTAAACGAACTCGGCTTTAAGTATTACGGCATAGGTCGTTCTAATTAGATGTGAACTCGGATGTAGAAAGAGATGAAAATTGAACTAGATAGTTTTGCTCGAACCAAGGTTTTGGTTGTTGGCGACGTAATGCTAGATCGTTATTGGTTTGGCAGTGTTGATCGTGTGTCTCCAGAGGCTCCGGTGCCTGTGCTGGCCGTTACAAGTGAAGAAGTCCGTGCAGGTGGGGCTGCCAATGTTGCGCATAACCTAAGAGCTTTGGGAGCGCCGTGCTCATTATTGTCGGTTGTTGGTGATGACGATGCTGGGCGACAGTTAGCTGAGGTTATTGATAGTTATGGAGCGACGGTAAAATTAAAGATTGACCCTTCTGTTAATACCATCGTAAAGCTGAGAATGGTGGCGCAGAATCAGCAGTTATTGAGAGCCGATTTTGATCAACCGCCTAGTGATGAAGTTTTAGCACAATGTTTAAATGATTATGCTGATGCATTAGAGGGCTCTGATGTCGTTGTCTTGTCGGATTACGGCAAAGGCGGCCTCCGCCATGTTACGTCGATGATCGAACAAGCGCGGGAAAAAAATATCCCCGTGATTATAGATCCTAAGGGTGACGATTATTCTAGGTATAAGGGTGCAACGCTGATCACCCCAAACATGAAAGAATTTGAAGCCGTAGTTGGCTCGGTGACCTCTGAAGAAGACTTCAGCGATAAAGCACGTGAGTTACATAAATTTTTAAATTTAGATTGGCTACTAGTAACACGCAGTGAGAAGGGCATGAGCCTTTTTTCTCGAGATGGTACGCGCACAGATTCGCCTGCCAAGGCGCTTGAGGTTTACGATGTCAGTGGTGCAGGTGATACCGTGATCTCGCTGATGGCATTGGTACTAAGCGGTGATTTTAGCGATACTGAGAGACTTGAATTGGCTAATACGGTGGCCGGAATTGTTGTCGGAAAACTAGGAACGGCAGTGGCCACCATTGAAGAAGTAGTCGCTAAGCTAAATGAAGCATAATTGAGAAAGGTAAGTAGATGATTATTGTTACAGGTGGCGCAGGATTTATTGGTTCAAACTTGGTTAAAGGTTTGAACCGACGAGGGCTTAACAACATTCTAATCGTTGATGATCTTAGCGATGGAGACAAGGTTCGCAATATCGAAAACTGTGACATCCAAGACTATATGGATAAAGACGAGTTTCTTAAGCGTATCGAGCAGGGCATAGAATTCGATGGCATGAGTGCTATCTACCATCAGGGGGCTTGCTCCGATACCATGGAGACTGATGGTCGGTATATCATGCAAACCAACTATGAATATTCTAAATCGCTGTTTCACTATAGCGGTGAGCACGGCATACCCTTTATTTATGCGTCCAGTGCCTCAGTGTATGGTGGCGGCGAAGTGTTTAAGGAAGACGCAAATCATGAGCAGGCATTGAATGCTTATGCCTATTCGAAATTATTGTTTGACCGCTATGTGCGGAAAAATCGCCAAGCCTCGCAGTCGCAAGTGATCGGCTTACGCTACTTTAACGTGTACGGCGCAGGCGAGCAGCATAAGGGGCGAATGGCATCGGTGGCGTACCATTTTTTCAATCAGTACCATGAACAAGGTTTTGTTAATCTGTTTGGCGGTAGTGGCGGTTATGCGGCGGGCCAACAATTGCGCGACTTTGTTTGGGTGAAGGACGTGGTTGACGTTAACCTGCATTTTTTGGAACACCCAGAAGTCGATGGCATTTTTAATGTTGGCACAGGGCGTGCGCAAAGCTTTAATGATGTTGCTACGGCAACCTTGAATACCTTGGAAGGCGCCCAGAAAACGACAGAAGAATGGGTTGCCGAGAATAAGATTCGATATGTGGATTTCCCTGCAGCATTGGTTGGGAAGTATCAAAGCTATACCAAAGCGGACTTGAATAATTTGACTATCACTGGCGATTACAATAAAACATTCGCGACGGTGGAAGAGGGTGTCTCGAACTACGTCTCTAGCCTTCAAGCCGGATAGTATATTTAGTTCGCTTTTTGACGAAGCGATCGATACGACGATAAATACGATCTCGAAATGCCGACAATACTGATTTTTGACTCTGGTGTTGGTGGGCTCAGTATTTATGAGCATGTAAAGGCGTTGCTTCCAAACGCGAACTACCTTTTGGTTTGTGATAATCACGCTTTTCCTTACGGTGAGAAAAGCGAGGAAGAGTTGAACCAACGCGTACTCGATGTCATGCAGAATCTGGTCCGCCAGTTTGATCCTGATATCGCCGTCGTCGCCTGCAATACTGCCAGCACCGTAGTGTTACCCTTATTACGGCAGCGCTTGAGCCTTCCGGTTGTCGGTGTGGTTCCGGCGATCAAACCAAGCGTGAGCCTTTCTAAAACGAAAACTATTGGTCTCTTAGCAACGCCAGGGACAATACGCCGAGACTATACCTTATGTCTGATTAGTGAGTTCGCGAGTGATTGCACCATGATCCCTGTTGGATCAGTTAAATTGGTCGAGCTATGTGAAACGAAGTTGTACACAGATGCTCTGGACCTAATCGCGCTTGAACAAGAGTTGCAACCCATATTAAACAATTCGCGTTGTGACACGCTGGTCTTAGCGTGTACTCACTTCCCCTTGATTGCGACTGAGATTAGAAGCGTCTTTGAGAAACATAACCAAGGGATGTTACTGATAGATTCAGGGCAAGGAATTGCCCGCAGAGTCGAGTACCTGCTCTCTCAGAGCCATGATCTAGTCTCAGAAGATGAGTCCAGTAAGGAGCCAGCCAAGCGGCGTGTGCTTTTTACCGAAGCCATTGATGAGGGCACAGGTTTTACCAAAAAATTACGCGATAGTTTCGGGCTACAAGCTGGTGGAGTCCTCGAGCTAACGTAACCTAAGCTTCAATGACAAGATTGATACGATCCTTAATATAATGAATGCTGAATACAAACTACTTATCGAACAAGCGCGAGCCCTTATTGAGAGCGAGCCTGATCCCATTGCGAATGCGGCTAATTTGGCGAGTTTGATTTATCACAATGTAAGCGACTTGAATTGGGCAGGTTTCTACTTCTACAGAAAAGATGAGCTTGTCCTAGGGCCTTTCATGGGGCAAGTGGCATGCACGCGAATCCCCATTGGCAAAGGTGTATGCGGCACTGCTTTTGAAACCAAGCAAACCTTAGTGGTTGCGGATGTCCATGAGTTTGAGGGGCATATCGCTTGTGATTCGACGAGTGAATCAGAAGTCGTCGTGCCTTTTTCATTTAATGGACAAACGAATATTCAGGATGGTGTTGCCGGAGTATTGGACATAGACAGTCCGGTAAAGAATCGCTTTGGTGCTGCGGAACAAGAATTGTTCGAACTATTAGCGCACCTATACGTCCAAGAGTCAGAAGGTTCTGTCTAAAACGACGATAGTCGAGCGCTTAGCTGAATTCACTTTAAGCGTTAAATTTAGTGGAAGATAACGCTTAGTTACGCAGCATACTTTGCTAAGGTCTGCTGCATCTCTTGCGAGAACTCCATAATATATTCATCGGCATCAGCAGAATCTAAAGGTTTCTTTAATGAACTTGGCTGTGTATTTCTAGGAGGCGGCGCAGAAGCGATCGTTTCTGCAAGTCTCTCCTCTAAACGAGTGTTTATCATTTCCGAAGTCTTCAGCTTCGCTTGCATGCCCTGAAGTTTTTTCATTAACTCAACATTAGATTCATTCACGCGCGTAATGAGGTCCTGTAATTGTGCATTCTCGGTTTCGGCGTTCATGAGTGCTTTGTCGGTCTCTAAAGCATGATTAGCAACGTGGTTATTAATCGTTTCTGCGGTTTTGGCTTCAAGATCTGCGTAGTAACGCTTCGACCAGTTCCGCGCATTAGCCGTCAGGTGCTTGATGTGCCGATCTTTTATTTCAAGATCGCCAGACATGCTTTCACTGTTAGCGCTGAGTTTTTCACACAACTGCTCTAGTTCTTTACGCCCCATCTTTGAAATTGATTCTTTAAACATTGAAAACCCCAAAATCCTGATTAATTCATTTTCTTTATGAATTGGCACTATATATAATCAACCAGCAAAAGTCTCTAGGTGGAAACAGTTGTTAACATCTTGTTTTAAGTAGTTAACAGTTGAGCGGAATTAACTTGTTCTTCTTAGAGCTTTTTGTCTTTTAGAGTCTGTTTCTGACTAGGAGAGGCGGGTCCTTCAAGGTGAAGTACTCTTAGTAGCGGGACGAGTGTGCGTAGATCAGAGGAATAATTTTGCCATAGACTTTATTCATCACCCGGTGTGTTTGCTTCGTATTAACTTTCGAATCATATAATAGCTCAACAATAAAAGCCCAAGACCGTAGAAAATAACAAAACCCCAATCATTTGAGAGCCTATTAAATGTATTGGAAACAAATCGGCGTTTGGAAAATGTTTTTGATGAATGCCGAGCTAATCGAATTGGCTGAATCTTAGCGTATTCTTCTACATCCTGTTGTGGGACTAAACTGGCATCAATAAACTTCCAGCTTGTGGAAAGAAGGTGATTACTAGATGTGATTCCGTGTGATGCAAAATCAAGCCTAAGATGCTCTAACACGTCATGATTTTCAATTTTCAAGAACGATAATGGGATGAAAAATTTAAACTGAGAAAACTCTTCTTCAATAGATGTTTTGGCAACGCGAAAAACCAGGCTTTCGCGCTCAAGAAACGGTGACCGTTCACTGGAATAGAAAAGTTGAAAATCTTGGAAATCACCGACATGGATAGAACTTATCTGGTCTACGCGTTTGAGGTTGAACATAACGCCTGCTAGGTCATCAGTATTGGTGTCTAAGGCTGGGGATATCAGATATGGGTCCCCACCATTTACTGATAGTGTTCTATTCTCTTGCTTGAAGTCATTTAGCTGCCACCGAGTCGGTTCGATGCTTTGGCTAGTACCTTCCAACTCGTTCACACCATTGTAGGTCCGATATGGCGTAATGCTTGAGCCAACGTTCTCTGTTGGTGCTTGTTGGCGTTCATTCAATTGGAAGTGTGTACCGTAACTGACAATGCAAGCGTCGCAGTTATCAAAATCAAGACGTAAGGAGTCAACATTCAAATTAAGAGTGTCGGCGATTTCTATAGAAATTTTAGCAAACTTTTCACTTGGGAAGCGAAATCTGATTTTGAATTTCGGATCGAATTGAAGCGTATCTCCTACTAATTTATAAAAGAGTTCACCACTAACAACGTCCTGCAACTGTGCGGGCTCTGGCCGTGTTATTTGCAGCGGTAAACTTATTAACCGTCTTTCAGCCGTATAATTAACCGCCAAGTTTGAGCGCAGCGGAAGCACTACATAGGGATCAGCTCCAGTGACTTCTGCGGAATTCGATGTTAACTCAGTAAAGCCTGATGATAAATTGGCTAAGCCGGAATCTTCGACATCGGCTAGAGTAACCCCTGAGATGAATAAGAGCGCTAAGCAGGCTACGTTTAGGGTGTTGAACATCTTGAAGATTCGCTAAGATTTGATCAATCTAATCGCAAAGAAAGCCATGCTCGCAGCAAACAAGGTGCGGATAATCTCGATGGCTCGGCCTAAGGACAAAGATGGAGTAGCGAGTTTTTCATTAAAATAACTAGGGAAATGACCGGTGCCGATGAGTTCTGGTGATAACGGTGCGGCAAGAAACGGAGTGAAGACCCCAGCATCTGTTTTTAGTAACCACATCAACACCCAGACTATGAACAAAACTAAAAAGGGCACAATGACGTGTTTGTTGTAATGAATACTTAGGATTGGGAACAATACCAACCAAGAAGCGTAATGAACGCTATGTACGTTGAAGGCAAAATAAACAAAAAGAGCCAATGCTGCGCTTATGATAAACCTTTCTGCGTGGCTCTTTGCGCTACTCTCCCAGTTGTAGACGGCGACGCCTACCAAACCAAAGATTATGGGGTAGAACCAATAGTAACCCAGTGAGAAAAGTTTCTGGGTGGCGTCGTGTTGAAAGTTCTGTGAAGGGTCTACAAATAGATTGGTGTTGCCAAAGCTTGGTATCAGCCAATCAGGGAGAAGTAGAACCACAAAAATTATGCAAGCGCAAAGGCCGAGTACCATGAGGTTACGCCACACAGGATCCTTGAAATCAATCACAGCCAGTAATAAGAACGGCGCGAACATTAGATTAATCTCTCGACAATGCAAAGAGATCGCGAATGCCAAGCTTGCTAAAAATATACGATGTGACTTGAGTTGCCATGCGGTCACGGCGAGAAAAAAGATGCTAAACACTTCAAAGCGACCAAATATATAGGTAGCAAAAAGAGTTAGTGGGTTAAATAACCAGATGAGCACAGCAAGTCTCTTATGCTCTGCTTTATCCATAAAGTTCCAAATGACCCACGCAACCGCTAAGTCAAACAATAGGTAAGGCAGTTTAAAGAAGAACAGGTAACGATAAATATAGGGATCTTGCAAAAACAACAGGTAGTCTTGGTTGCTGGCTGTAGATTTGCTAGGGTCAGGCAAGTAAAACGTGGCCTCAGAGATAGGCACGAATATCTGCATGAGCCACGCAAATATTAATTCAATATAAAAAGTAACGACTCGGTGAGTGTTGGAAAAAATATCGTTATCTAACGCGTAAAATATTCGTCGATACTCAGAGAACAAATCGATGTGCGCAAAAAACGGCATCAAACACAGCCGCAATACAATGGCGCTCCCGAAAGCTAGAATCAGAAACTGTTGAGTAGTTAATCGATTAAGAATCACGGGTATCTGATGGGTTAGCTATTGAGTAAGCGCTGAAACCAGCTCTTTGGTGCTTCATACGGGTAAGGCACCGGTTGGGCAGGCCTTGCCATGTAACAACTCTGAGAAGAGACTGGCGCCGGTTCAAGCTCAGGAAAATCTTCCTTGGTGAAGTAATGCGTCACTAAAGACTTTCTGGTTCGAGTCTTGTCTTTAATCGGGCTTCCGCCATGGAATAGCTGAGAGTGCCAAATCAGTAGATCGCCTTTTTCAGCAATCAAGGTTTCAGGGGTCAGTTTGCGCTCAGCAATCTCTCTTTCCATATAGGCGTCAAAGTGGGCCATTTCTTCCGGCACGATGATTGTCGATCCATTAGAAAATTTATAAGGTGGGATTTTCTGGCTTCCAGGGTAGTAGTTTAATGGTCCATTAAAATCGTTGGTATCCTCTAAGGCAATCCACGACGCGACCATTTTGTTGGGTGTGGGGGAGGGCATGTAGAATGTATCGAAATGATAATCCTGTTGTGAGCCAAATTCGAAGTTCAAAGAATTGCAGATCATTGATTGACCTTGTAAAAGCTCATTTAGAATAGGCGCAATTGTTTCGCCTGCTACCATGTCTCTGACTAATTCAGATGATAGGAATAGATCATTTAATTTGTATGGTTGATCTCTGGCTTCGCTAGGCGCATCACAAAAGTAAACGCGTTTTTCTTTTTCTGTTTCAACAAAGATATCGATCACGTAGCTAGCGTCCAGCTTTTTTCGTCCTTTCCAAAGCCCATCAATCAGTGAGTTCAAACTCGCAATTTCTTGGTGCGAGTAGAAATTCTTCAACAGCAAATAGCCATTGTCATTCCATGAGTTGATTTGTTCGTCGTTCAAAGCCATCTGTCTTCTATCAATAAAATCAATCGTTGAACTTTAATGAAAAACGTTCGTTCTTCAAGCTTAAGTTCGGGTTATAGAATGGGTCGCCAGACTCCAGAAAGTCGGCCCATTTTGTTAGAAAAAACTGTTGTTCGGTTTTTAGACGATTCAGTTTTTCTTCTGTGTCTTCATAGCCACGACTTATGGACTCATGATGAGTAGCCTTGCAGTGCGGCGTAAATACATTGAGGTATCCTAGGTCCAAAAGGCTCAGGCACAAATCAATGTCATTGTAAGCAACGGCGAGGTTTTCTTCGTTAAATCCACCGGCTTTGGCGAACTTCTCTTTCGCGACCATCATCATTGCACCAGTAACCGCACTCACGTTATACACCATATGCAAGCGCCCGTGATAACCGATGTGATTGTCCGGGAAAAACTTATGAGGATGTCCTGCCGCACCGACCATACCTGCTACCACCCCAGCATGTTGAATTCGTCCATCAGGGTAGAGCAGCTTGCCGCCCACAGCGCCGTTTTGAGGGCGTTGCGCATGTTCCAATAAACGTTCGATCCAATCAGGTGAGATTATCTCGATGTCATTGTTCAAAAACAACAGATATTCGCCGCTAGCTTCCTCAGCACCAAAATTGCAAATAGCTGAAAAATTGAAAGGGATATTTTTTTCAACAAACCTAATTCTAGAATCAAGGCTAGCAAAGTGCGTCATGCGTGAAAACGTAGCGTCTTCTTCGCTGTTGTTGGATACCCCAATTATCTCAATGTTCTTATATGTCGTGCGTGCCAAGATGGAATCCAAACAGG
>CAJQNY010000270.1 GCA_905479805.1 uncultured Arenicella sp. | reverse complement strand
CCCATTGGTGTTGGCAAGCATTTGGCACCCTATATGCCTAAGGACGATATAAATGAAGAGCGCACCGGTGCACTGATCAGTTCAGCTCCCTTTGGTAGCGCAAGTATTCTGCCTATATCATGGATGTACATTCGCATGATGGGGCCAGACGGTCTACGCAAAGCAACTCAGACCGCCATTCTAAGTGCGAATTATATCGCTCATCGCCTCAAAGACAGTTACCCGATTCTATTTACTGGTAACAAGCAATTGGTCGCGCATGAATGCATTCTAGACACTCGCCATATGAAGGAAGATGGCGTTAGCGTTGATGACATTGCGAAGCGTTTGATCGACTATGGATTCCACGCCCCCACCATGAGCTTTCCGGTTCCAGGAACATTAATGATAGAGCCCACTGAAAGTGAGTCACTCGCTGAATTAGAACGTTTTTGTCGAGCCATGATTGGCATTTTCGAAGAGTACAAACAAGTCCGTGACGGAAGCCTTCCCAGTGATAACAATATGTTGAGCAATGCTCCGCATACCATGCAAGTATTAATGGATGACGAACTTGATTTACCGTATAGCCGTAAACAGGCATGCCAGCCTGATGATCTAACAGACTACAGCGCAAAGTACTGGGCCCCAGTAGGTAGAATTGATAATGTGTATGGAGATAAGAATCTGATTTGTAGCTGCCCTACTATGGAAAACTATGAGTAAGTCTCAATGGTTTGTCACAATACTAGAACCGATACACTCAGAACCAAGATCGCTTTTTATCTAGTTCCTTAGCGCATTTTGAGAGTTGAACAGCATATTTACTTGACCGCTGTTCAACTCTTTCAGCCACAGCAAGCAACCATTTTTTGCCCTTATAAGTCCCTCGGGAGTAGCCTCCTCGCCCTTCATGGTAATTAAGGTACTGCGCGTTGGCATCCCACTTTGAAACGCCATTGATTTTATGTGTCTTATTAACGTACCACTGAATAAAATCATAGGCGTTGGCAAAATTATCTCTGTCACGAAAGCGGCTGCCTACTTCCTTTTGATATTCCGCCCAAGTGCTCTTTAAGGCTTGTGAATATCCATAAGCATTACTGGCCCGACCAGTTGGGATAACCCCTAGAAAGTACCCCATTGGAGGCTTGGCTTTGCGTCGAAAACCAGACTCTTGATACATTATGGCCATTGGCAGTGTTATCGGTGCGCCCCACTTGTTTGAACTTTCCTTTGCGGCTCGATACCAATGAGGTTTCTCTGAAAAAATACTGCAAACATCATCTGCACTAATTAAATCCGAGGATGCGCAAGCACTCAAAACGAACATCAGGTGAAGACATAGAAGCACTTTAAAACATCTCTCTTTAATCACGTCTAATAAATTCCCTAACTTGCACAAGGTGACGACGACTAACTGGTAGTTTTACTTCTGAACCGCTCAAACCCACCACCATTTGTCCCCCTTCAGCTTGAAGTAACCGTGTAATCAGCCCTCTATTTACCAAGGAGCTGTTATGAGTGCGGATGAAATATTGTTCGTACGTAAGAGCTATGTGCTTAAGTGTATAATCAACCAATATTTCTGTATCACCCTGAATACCAGCATATACGTTTTTTTCATAAGATCGAAAATAGTAAATTTCTGATACTAATTTTCGACTTGTCTCCTTGCCACTACGAATCAAAATGGACTCTGCCTTTTCCACATCATTGTACAATGTATTCATTTGAATTTTTGACACTCGCTGCGCCTTGCTAATGGCATTCGATACATCTTCCTCAAAAACAGGCTTCAATAAGTATGCCGAAGCACTACTATTAACCGCATCAATGGCAAACTGGTCATGTGCAGTGCAAAAAATGATTGCGGGGGGGCGCTCCATCTCTACTATTTTTCGAGCGGCATCCAAGCCATTCATCAACGGCATTTCTATATCTAAAAACAATAAGTCCACAACATGGTCAGCCAACAGATTAATGGCGTCCCGGCCATTCTCCCCCATAGCAACAACCTCCACCCCTAAAGGTTCCAAAAGTCGGTTGAGCCTCTGTCGCGCCAAAGGCTCATCATCTACGATGATAGCGGTTGAAGTCATAATACTAGTCTAACCTTTCACAACAGATTTCGGTACACGCATTAAAACTTTATAACGACCGTTTTGCGTCGAAACTTTGAAGGACTGTTGATCATCATAAAGGACAATTAAACGCTCCCTGATATTGTCGATCGCCATACCATTTTTTTGCCGTTGCTCTGCGGTAGCTCCGGAAGGATTGTCTATCATGATCGAAAGATACTTATTGTTTTCTTTGATGCTTGCATTAATTTCGACCAAACCTGACTCCTGCACACCGTGCACTATCGCATTCTCTATCAACGGCTGTAAGATCAGCTTAGGCACTTGCCATTCCTCTGCTTGTTCAAGGCCAACTTCCCAGTTCACGGTTAAACGCTCACCCATCCGCCATCGCTCCAGCTCAAGGTAACGCTTACATAAATCAATTTCCGCGCTGATAGAATGAAATTTGTTAGTATTTTCTAAGCTAACCCTAAATAGTAATGCCAAAGAACTAATAGCCCTTTCACTATAATCAGACTTTGATGCAACCAATTCAGCAATAGTATTCAAACTGTTAAACAGAAAATGTGGACGGATTCTAGATTGTAACGCGAGCACACGCGACTGCGACTCAGCCTGACTGCGCTGATCGAGAACATCTAACAACGAAAATAAACGTATAGTCACGCCAAAGCAGATTAAAGCTATTAAACCTCTGCGCGAAAATTCATACCAATTAATGGATAACGTGTTGTGCAATTGGCCTATGTTCTGTGCTATTAAATCAACAGCGATGAAACATATAAAAAAAATCAGAGAGGTTGAAAAAACTCTTTTAACTTCAGAAAGTTTATTTATTCTATTCCGAAAAACACACATCCCAGCAACTGCACTCAGCCCTACCCACTGAACATAGAGTGACACCAGACCTAATTTTTCGAGTTCCATCCCACGAAAGCGATCAACGTCGATCAAAAACACGACAATCGCGAACAACTCGAGTGAAATAATACTAATTAGTAAATTGGTGTTGCGACAGAGTCTAGGAACAATGGTACTCATATCCAGTCATCTCATAGGTAGGTGATGTGGAAAGTGGCCGAAGACGGCCCGGAACAAGCTCGATAATGATCCCATAGCGTGAATATTTCAATATTTCACAAATATTCACCCACTTATCACGCAAAATCAACCGTTTATCAAAGAAGTTTGGCCAGACTTGGCCAGTTCAAAGTAATATCCAACTTCAAACCACAAACCACAAATGACAGCTTTAATACAATGATCATCAGCTCGAACAAAATTGCAGACACAACCATAGAGATGAGAGCTCGTCAAACGATTAGCTTTGGGTTCTCATTATTAGAACTAGTCGTTGTTGTTGCCATTACCGGAGTATTATTGTCTATTGCCGCCCCCAATTTTAGCGCGTTCATGCTAAACAGCAGAATAAGTAGTGAAACAGATAAATTATTCACCGCTATTAATCAAGCTCGCCAATTGGCGATCTCAAACAATACCAAAGGGTTTCTTTGCCGAACCACGGATGAATTTAGCACAAACGCACTTGATTGTACTGTTAGCAGTGTCACATCCAAAGACTGGCATGGGCACAATTACCTTACCTACAGTATTAATACTTCTAACAGCACACAAAGAGCAGCTCTCTTAGCCGACAGCTCTTCTGCATCAGGAACCCTAAACGGGCTGAAGCTATCTACTTTGATTGCCACATCCGCAGATAGAAAAGAACAGGTGAAGTCATTCGAAAATGGTGCTGAAGCCCAAAGCTTAACCATTAAAACAAATAGAGCTTTGAGTCTTATCGCCTTCAACGGTGACGGTACATTATTCAACTCTGCTCCAATTCGATTTACCATTTGCGACGATAGGGATGACCCTGAAGAATTTGGACGATACATTGATATTTCACAAAGCGGGCGTGTCAGAACGGCGACCACTAATACTACTACCACTTTGAACTCATGCACCCCTGGCTAATGACATGAAACTATTAAGAAAAATTTATCCACCTCTTGTTCCACCATCCTCGCAAACTGGGTTTAGCCTGCTTGAGGTAATTATCACTGTTTTGATAATAGCCATTGGCTCTTTAGGGATGGCTTCTTTTCAACTGACCGCTTTAAAGTATTCGTCTGGCTCTAATACACGGACCCAGGCTGTATTACTGGCCAGCAGCATGATGGATAGAATTAGGGCAAATAAACCCTATGCAATCACTGATGGTGCTAAGTATAAAATCAACACATTTCAATCGTCATCAACCAGCACCAATGATTGCCATCAAACGGTTTGTACTCCTGTCCAAATTGCGGAATTTGATACATCAAAATGGTTTGAAAACATGAGTAATCTACTTCCTTCCGGACAGGGTAAAATAGAGTTTGATACCAGTACCAGCACACCTGTCGAAACTACGGTGACTATTTCCATTCAATGGCGCCAGACCGTTAATAACGAGCTCAATCAGGACACCGCTGAACTGAAAAACTTTACTTACCAAAGCACGCTATGAATACGACACCTCAAACAAAAAGAGAGCCACTTCACGCTGCAATTCCAGCGGCTTATAAAAGTGAGTCTGGGCTAACACTGATCGAATTAATGATCGCGATGACATTAGGTCTTTTACTTACGGCCATCATTGGCACCGTATTTGTCTCATCTAAGACTTCGTTCAACACCGCAAGCCAACTATCTCGAATCCAGGAAACAACGCGCTTTTCAACCACTTTTCTGAAAAGAGATATTCGTAATTCAGGCTACACGGGTTGTGGAGTCGTCGCCGAATTTAAGGATTTACTAGCGGCTCCAACTTTAAACCAAAATGGTTTATATGGCTGGGATGCAGCCGGTACCGGAGCTAATAACTCCGGCTCTCCTTTTGATCTTTCGTATCAAATTATTAGCGATGGGAATCCGACGGATATTGCGGCAACTAGAACGAGCAATTCAAGCGGTGGCAGTTGGTTTGATCTTTCGGGGACTGCGTTGCCCAGCACCTTGCAAAGTGTGCTTCGGCCATTACGGGGGTCGGATATATTGGTTTTATCTGAGAGTGAAATTGTCGATATAGAATTAGACGGGATCAATAATACAACCACTAATTCGCTTGGCACAACCACTAAAATTAGTGGCATTATCGAACCGTATCAAATTGTAAGGGTGGGAAACTGTCAAACTCAAGATCAATTCCAGAACGTGGCATCTACTGGGTCAGCAATAAGCGCTGGCAATGGCGGATCCTCTGCGCAACCGGGAAACAAGAATGGGGTTGCTTTTACGTTTTCTAGAGCTTGGGGGCCGGAAAGCAAAATCTATACCGACAAGACTCAGATCTATTATGTGGGTACGGGTGCTGGCGGAATTCCCTCGCTCTTTCGCTACGAATCCAATTGCAACTTAGACACAAACTGTATCGGGGGAACCAATAGTGAGATAGTCGAAGGCGTCGAAAATATGCAGGTGTTGTATGGAGAAGATACGGACTCTCCGGCTGACTTTATTGCTAATGTTTATCGGTCAGCTAATACCGTAAATGATTTTAAGAATGTAGTCAGCATTCGGTTTGGTCTGTTGGTTCGCTCTCCGCTCAACGCTAAAGACCAGGACGATACGGGCAACTATGAACTGGTGGACAGCGTAACAATCAACCCACCGAATGAACGCTTTATCCGGTTTGTTTCAAATAATACCGTACACTTACGAAATAAGGGTTTATAAGAGATGCGTAAAAAAGATAATTTTGTGTGCTCAAACTGCAATCCTAACGAACGATCGGCTATGCGCCCATCGATTCAATCTGGGTTGGCAATGCCGATGGCATTGATACTATTATTAGTTATGACCATGTTAGGTGTTTCTTCACTGAGGATGGCCACGCTGGATGAAGATATGTCATCCAATAGTCGTTTACGTGAAATTGCGTTTAATGCCGCCGAAACGACGCTCATTTATGCTGAAGAAAAAATCATTAGCAGCAATATCGATTTACGGTCAAAAGTGTTCACTGGCGCCCTTGACTTACCCACTACGAACGCAGAGCCTGGGGATAGCTGTATGGGCGGTTATTGTATCGGCAGTGAACATAACGACCCTCTCAATCGCTACGATAACGACGCGAGCACTGTTCCCGCCAATGCAAGCACAGAGCGCTGGCTTGACCCAAACCTGAATGTTTGGAATGACTCAAGCAAGCATTTTAGCTATGCAAATTACGCCAGCTCAGGCTTGGATGATGAAGGTGTCTATGTGGCGCCTAAGTACATTGTGGAGTTTCTCGGAAACTACTACAGCACAACATTAGTAAGCAGTCCTTGTTGGCAATTAGTAACGAGCAGCAAATATGGATACGTCCCAGCGAACGCTGAAAGATGGCCATATTGTGCAGGTGACGGTCAATTGGTTCGCGTTACCGTGTTAGCACAGGCCGGTTCACCGGAAAAAAATTCAAGGGTTATGCTCCAATCGGTTTTTTCCTTTGATTAAATCAATTGTTCCAACAGCTCATTTAAGCCCACATAAATCGATTACCTTTACAGACAGTTTTTAAGTTCCTCGGTCAAACCATTTTTACGACCTAGCTTAACCAGAGAAATGATTATGAAAACAAATCACACAAACTCAATTTCAATACGTATATCTCGTATTTCATTGCTGTTCGTTTTGCTTATTGGCCTCTCGGCACAAACGGCCAACGCAGTCCCAAGCAATGCCGACTTCATTGCATTACCGGCTGGGTCAGCAACACCGGTCAAACCGAACGTCATCATTAACCTTTCTGCCGAAGTCCCAATGCAAGGCGCTGCTTACAATGACCACGTTGATGAAGGAGATCCTAATTTCGCCTGTACGGGCAATTTTGCGAGAGAGAGCGGCGTTGGACGCTGTTATCATCCTAAAAAAGTTTATGTTGGTTATTTTGATCCAAAGAAATGCTACAGCTACAGCGCCTCCAGCGAGCAATTTAACCCAGAGGGCGCCGCTGACAAAACTGAACATACATGCAGCAGCCAATACAGTGGCAACTTTATGAACTGGGCTACCACCAGTGCTATCGATGGTTTTAAGTTCGCCATGACAGGCGGGCATCGCGATATAGACACCACGACTGAAACCGTACTGCAACGCAATTATCACAACGATGGTAACTGGTTTCACACCAAGAAAATTTCATCCGCAATCAATGTTAACCCAAACCAAGTCACACCTTTTAGCCTCTCAGTTTTAGATGGAGAGTATCTGTATATCAGCCGATACCAGGATTCCACTAACAAGGGCAGCATTGACAACATCAGCATTAAATTTGGCATCACTCCAGGCGGAGAAGAGAAACAAGCGAATGTGCGTGTCAGAGTCAAAGTCTGCGACCTCAGTGCTGGATTGGAAGACAATTGTCAAGCCTATACTGACGCTAGCGGAAATGTGACATACAAACCCATTGGCTTATTACAAGAATTCTCTGACCAAATGCGTTTCTCTCTTTTTTCATATTTACACGATGATGGCAATGGGCGCCAAGGTGGGGTAATGCGCGCACGCATGAAAAGCTTGGGCCCAACCACCACCGATGCTCAAGGAAACAATGTAACTAATCTCAATTCCGAATGGCATGACGACACGGGTATATTTATTGAGAACCCTGATCCTACAGACGCAACCACTAGTAATGTAACTAACAGTGGGGTTATCAACTATCTCAATAAATTTGGTAAAAATGGTTATAAATCAAATGATCCAGTGTCTGAGATGTATTACGAGTGCCTCCGTTACTACCGTAACAAGGCACCCACTCCAAGCGCCGTCTCAAACCTCACCGCCACTCACATAGATGATTTTCCCGTAATTGTGTGGGATCCAAGCACGGACGACCCCGTACAAGCACCCTGCCAGAAGAACTACATTGTAGGCTTAAATGATGTATATGCTTGGCAAGATAAAAGCCTCCCCGGCACTTCAGTCACTAGTGGAACTGATTCTGGCTCACCCGTTTCAGATGATACCCTTAATGTAAGCGAGTGGACAAAAAAGGTAGGTGAGGCTGAGTTTACGAGTGCAAATAACCTGGAAAACTTTCAAATTAGAGGCGTCCGGTCGGTGACTGGTGGAGCTTTAACCGGCGACCTAGGAACCCTAACAGCCAGTACGCTAGATTTAGGAGAAACGTTCACATCAGGGCGAACCAATTCCTTTTATGTTGCTGGAATG
>CAJQNY010000269.1 GCA_905479805.1 uncultured Arenicella sp. | reverse complement strand
CCTCTGACCAAACACCGCACTATGAGTATCTACACAAAGTACTCAAACTGATGGCCATGGAAGAAGGCAGTGGACGGCCCTATGTCTTAAAGTGCGTGCAGAACCCAGAACAGCTCCCCGCGCTAAAGCATATCTTTCCTGATGCGACCGCAGTTTTAACTCATCGAGACCCAGTGGCAGTTATTCAATCGACAGCAACTATGCTGGCTTATGGGCATAGAATTCTTCGTACGAAAGTTGATCCAAAAGCGGTACTGGAATATTGGACCGATAGATTTGAAAAGCTGCTGAGGGCTTGTGTGCGAGATCGAGAAGTCTGGCCACAATCGCAAAGTCTCGACATTATGTTCCATGAATTTATGTCAGACCAGCAGGGCACGTTGGAACGTATTTATGATCACTATAATTTGCCTCTAAATGATCGTGCGCAACAGCAAATTAGTGACTACATTAAATCTCACCCAAGGGGCAAGCACGGTAGAGTGAAGTATAAGCTCAAGGAGCACTTTGGCGCCGATGCCGATAAATTACGCGAACGGTTCGATTTTTATTTTGACGCCTTCCCAATCAAGCCTGAACTGTAGAGTCTTAGAGATAAATAATCTAACGGCAATCAACTTAGAGGCAAACGAGCGCAATAGCACCGTTACTTGCTTTAATCGGAACACAAAGCTCTTCGTCGGTAATGGGTATAGCAGGCGCAATTGGCTCTAAACCATCCTTCAACTCACTTAACGCTAAAGTCATATCCAAGGTGCCACGGCCGCCAGTAGCTTCCCAAAAATTGAAACTTGAAGTTCCCTCATCGGCGTTTAATGCGAAACGATAGGCCTGTTCGTCAATGGCCCCAAGTTGTGCATTGTTCACTTCAGAGGTAGTAACAATGATATTCAAAATAGTGAAATGTTTTTGTGCTGTGTCGGAGTCAGGGTTTCGAGCACCTTCATTGCTGATTAATTGTGCGGGTGTGATTGTGGTGATGCTGTCTGCGCTAAATGTACCCTGCACGCTGTTCACAAATGCGCCATTGCTGGCAAATTGCATTGTGCCGAGCTCAGCAAACGGAATCATCCCCATCACATAGAGTTCAATATTGCTATAAGGCAGGCCATTTCCACCATTGGCAAAAGTACCAAAAGACGTGGAGCCTGTTCGACCATTGTTCGCTTGATATTGATCACCTCCCAGATCTTGCAATGTCCCCGGCGCCCATCCGCCTAATTGCCCACCACCGCTGGAAAAGCCCCAATGTCCGCCGCCGTTTGGTATCGAGGATAATCGATTGCCCCAACGGTGTGCTAGTTCATGAAGTCCTGGGCCACGGCCAAAGCTACTCAGTTCAGGGTAGTGGACGACCCCTTGTAAGCGTCCATCATTAAGCGCTGCGTGGTCTTCGTTATCTGAGCCCCAACTGTGGCTTTGATTAAAAATAGAGCCGCCAATGCCTTGCACGGCGTTCTGTACAGAATGATATCGACCGGCATAGCTTGCCGCAGAGTTATCTTGGTCGTTGGTGAAAAAGATAAAATCGAAGGAGTCCTTGTAAAACAAATAGGCCGCCTTACTTAAGTCTTTTAAATTTGCTGTGTTACCGCTGTTCAACTCATTGTATTGGTCGGTCGAAACTTTTAATGTGGCCACACGGCCAGTTGGCAAAGTTTTGAGTTCGTAACCGCCAAGTTGATAAACTGGGCTAGGGTCAAATTCGTTCGGGTTTGGATCCAATTCGTTATAAATACCATCGTCATCACTGTCTATGTTGTAGCTGAGACAATCTCTGGAAAAATAACTTCCACCTGCATTGGTCTGGGCCCAGATGCTGGCATAAATAACTTGATCAGGGTTTAGGCTATTGGCGGTAAAGGAAGTTGTTCCACTAGGTATACCAAACTGTTGAAGTAAGTCACTGGCAAAACACTGAACAGTGCTTAAGGTAAACAAATATTGATTGGCTCCTTCATCACTCCACATAAAGGTTGCGGAGGCACCTAAGTTACTGCCGTCGACCGGGCTCAGTAACTCGGTCCGATCAACGATTGCATTAATGCCTTGTGCAGGTGGTGAGTTTTTGGATGTGGTGGTTTGAAATTCACTGGGCTGAAATTCCCCAGGTGTTATTTCAAGCTGCGGAGGATAGAATTGCTGTTTGATGTTAGGGTCAACATCGTCGCTATGCAGGTGCTGTTCAGCAGATACAAAATTTACCGAAAATGACAGCGCTATTAGTGCTAATTTAATCTTAGAGAATTTCAAAAATGAGTATCCAGCTTTATCACCTATTTAATGACAAGAGTGATCATACGTCTCTATGAACTTAAAAAACATGGCGATTGAGTCAATACAAAACTTTCGAATAATGAGATTAGGGCTGATTTAGTAAACCGATATGAAATTATCTCATCAATTTTTGGCCTTATTAGTCGTCTTTATCTGGGGTACTAATTTCGTCTTTATCCGATTGGGTTTAGATGAGTTAGCGCCATTCACGTTTGCGACCTTGAGGTTTGCTCTGGTTGCGTTCCCCTTAATGCTCTTCATTCCTAAGCCGGCCGTCGAATGGAAGTACCTGGTTAGTTATGGTGTCTTCATAGGTTTTGGACAGTTCGGGCTACTATTCTGGGCGATGCAAGCAAATATAACCCCAGGCTTAGCATCGTTGATTGTGCAAATGCAGGTCTTCTTCACAATTTTATTGGCCTACTTTATTACCAAAGAAGCGGTAAGCTCGCGTCAATTATTCGCGCTCAGTCTGTGCTTTATTGGTTTGATGTTTATCCTAGTATTCAATGATGGCAAAACCACAGCAATGGGTGTGACGGTCGTCTTGTTGGCCGCACTGAGCTGGGCGTGCGGAAATTTGGTAGTCAAAAAAGCGGAGGCTAAAAACGTACTCGCGTTTATCATTTGGTCGTCGCTGTTTGCGATACCACCACTGTTCTTAATAGCGATGATCAGCGAAGGCTCAGATCAGTTCGTGCAAGGAGTGACACAAGCCAGTTGGCAAGCGTGGGGTGTGGTGCTTTGGCAGAGCGTTGGCAACACGTTAATTGGTTATGGCTTGTGGAATTTTTTGTTGAACCGATATTCAGCTGTCATGGTAGTACCATGGGCCCTGTTAGTGCCGGTATTTGGGATGTCGGCTTCAGCGTTTATGCTGGGCGAATCTATGCCGTGGTGGAAATTGGTCGCCATGGCAATGATATTGGCCGGACTGACCATTAATTTGACCCGCAGTCAGACGAAACAAAAAACTGGAGCCAACTAGAGAGCAATAATATCGACTTGAGTATCGTTATAACAAGCACCATCACCCATATCGGATTTGCTTCCGGGTATTAAGGCATTAACGGTCATTGCAGATTCGCTGTCCTCACACCATGCGCCCTTAGGCACATAGGCTAAGCCTGGCTTAATTTTGTCTGACACAGCCAAGCCCAAAATTATCTCAGCTTGTTCATTCTTCAACTTCACTCGCTGACCGTTTTCTAAGCCATGCTTGAGCGCGTCAGATGAACAGATCTCAACTTCATACTTAACTTTATTAGCCTTAGTGCCACCCATGGTAGAGTTCGTTCGTTTTTCTGAACTTGGGCTGATGAGAGTAAAGCTGCGTCGACCATTCAATGGTTGGTATTTGGGCACGCCCAATTGCGCACGTTGTTCTTCAACGGCATCAAATAGTTGCGCTTTGCCGGTAGGGGTTCTAGGTGGCACATTCCGAAATACTACATCAACATCGTCGGCGTCGCTTTTGTCGATGAGTTCGCCTTCGTCAATAACGTCAGGCAATGCGGCTTCAAGCATCTCTTGATCGCTTTGTTTAAACTCTATCTCTTGGTAGTCAAACACGTCGGCCAACTCACGAAAAACTTGAGTATTGGGTCGGGACTCACCCACTGGCGAAATGACCGCTTTAGAACGTTGCATAATTGAATGACCATATGCCTTATACATGTCGCTGTACTCCAACGGGCTGCAAGCGGGCAAAATGATGTCAGCATGGCGCATGGTGTCGGTCATCACTAAATCATATCCAACGGTAAACAAGTCTTCTTTTTTCAGCGCCTCTAACAATAGTTTTTGCCGTGGATGAACCGCAACTGGATTATGGTTATAAACGAATAGTGCCTTAATCGGTGGAGTTACGTCTTCCTCAACTATATGTTGGCCGACATCCAAAATATTTATGGTGCGTACAGAATCTTCAACCCAGTCGGTTTTCCTTAGAGAATTTTTGTCGACTTGAAAATAAGACGATGGGTCGCAAATGCCGGCGCCTTTTGGACCAAAGTTTCCAGTTAATAACGGCAGTGCGATTACCGCGCGGCTAGAGGAGCCGCCATTGCGGGTTCGCTCAAGCGCAACCCCGGTCGTGAGCGTTGCTGGTTTGAGATCACACCAGTACCGCGCAAACTCTTGTATTTCTTCTTTAGAAAGGCCGCAAATCTCGGCCGCTTTTTGCAAGGTCCATTTTTTTGCTTCGTTTAAGTATTCGTCTGAGCCACTGACATTCTCATCAATGAATTGTTGATCTAAGCCGCCCATCTCTCGGATCTGATTAGCGACCGCGTAGGCCAAAACAACATCGGTGCCGGGATTAATTTGCAAAAACAAATCAGCATCATCCGCTATGCGAATCCGCTTTGGATCAATGACAACGAGCTTGGCACCATTTTTACGTGCGTTGCGTATTGTTCTAATCAGGTGTAAGTGGCCTACCGTAATATTGTTCGCCCACACCACCATGAGTTTTGAATAGGCCATTTCAGTGTGAGCAATACCACCGACATTGCCGAGGACTGAATTCCACCCGGCTGCACTTGCTGCGGTACACAATGGCACGCTGTCTAATTGCGATGCGCCCATACGATTAAAAAACCGCGCATCCATAGAGCCTACAGAGAGAATCCCCATGGGGCCAGCGTACTTGAGAGGCAAGATCGCCTGCGCTCCGTGTTGCTCAATGATGCTTGAAAATTTGGTCTTAATGATTGAATAGGCTTCATCCCATGAAATAGGCGTGAACTCTGCATTGCCTTTTTTTCCAACACGCTTCAGTGGGGTTTTGATTCGTTTATCGCCATGCACCCATTCAGCCATGCCTGTGGCAACTTTGCTGCATACCTTACCGTCAGTGAATACATTCAATTTAGAACCACGCACTCGGATTACTTGGTCATCTTGAATTTCTACTTTCAAGCTACAAGTATCAGCGCAATCTAATGGGCAAACGGTTTCGGCAGTTTGAATGTTTTCGGTGGTCATAATCAGTCTCTGTAGCGAGGAAATCATAATAAAATATTTCTAGATCAAGCTTACCCCGTGGTTCCTCAGGCCTGCAATAGCTGGTGGAATAATGAGTGATGTAATCCCTCGAGTTTAAATTTAAATTAGCAGTTCAATAAAGGACAAAACCATACCTAATTGTGGGTAGTGGCTGCGAGAGTATCCAGTTATAATTAATTATCGCAGATGAGTTGCAAGGATTGCTGGCTTTCCTGCTCCATCAAGATTTATACCTCAACAAGAAATCTGATTTGTCATATCGTTGACGATCTGTATTAGATAATTACAAAATGGAAAAAGTACAAAAATCGAAGGCTTCGATTCTTTTCATTATATTCACCGTCACGCTCGATGCGATGGGGATAGGGTTGATCATGCCTGTCGTGCCTGACCTTATTCGTGAGATACAAGGCACTAACCTATCAAATGCCGCTTTCTGGGGTGGGCTGTTGAGTTTTAGTTATGCGTCAATGCAGTTTTTGTTTGGGCCTCTGCTAGGGAATTTGTCTGATCGTTATGGTCGTAGGCCGATTTTAATTACTTCGCTATTTTTTATGGGAATTGACTATCTGCTCATGGCTATTGCGCCTACCATATTCTTGTTGTTTTTGGCGCGCATTGTCTCAGGTATTACCGGTGCAACCTTTGCGACCGCCAATGCTTTCCTGGCGGATACTTCAGAACGCGGTGATAGATCTAGAAACTTTGGTTTAGTGGGTGCCGCTTTTGGTGTGGGTTTTGTAATCGGCCCAGCTATTGGTGGTCTGTTAGGTGAATACGGGATTCGAGTACCGTTTTTGGTGGCAGGGGGGTTGGCCTTACTTAACGCACTTTTTGGTTTACTGGTGCTTCCTGAAACCCTACCAAAATCTAAGCGTCGACCGTTTGAAATGAAGCGCGCCAATCCGTTTAGTGCGATTGCAAGACTCCGTCATTTCCCAGAGATCGGCGGGTTGATGTTGATAGTGTTGCTGTACGTAATCGCTAACCAAGTTTACCCATCAATCTGGGCTTATTTTACCATTGAGCGATTTGAATGGAGTCTCCGAACCATAGGTTTAAGCCTGGCTGTTTATGGAGTAAGTGCTGCGTTTATTCAGATTTTTGTATTGAAGCGAATGCTCGAAAAATTTGGCGAAGAGAAAACGGCCGCGTTTGGGATTATTATTGGAATAGCGACATTTTGTACCATCATGTTTTTAACCGGTGGCAAAACGATGCTACTCATGATGCCGATAGCGGCCTTAGGGGAGATGGTCGGCCCGTCACTGCAAGGCATGATGGCTGATCGCGTCAATGACGATGAGCAAGGGGAGCTACAGGGGATATTTACCTCGGTAATTTCAATTGGCACTATCATCAGTCCTTTGTTAATGACCAACGTCTTCAAGATTTACAGTGCACCTGATGCTGCGGTCTATTTCCCTGCCGCACCATTCGCTATCTCAGCTATTTTAGCGACAGCCGCTCTATGTTTGTTGTTGTATACAAGTGCTTCACGACGTGCAACGTCAGATAGGTGACAGAACTGTTGCAGCTAATAATATAGACTCACTGTCTAAATTAGGGAAATTACCCAACTATCAATTAAGAGGTTTGCTTCATGCAGTTTCATCACACAGAAAAAGTACAAGATTTGATTGAACGTGTCACCACCTTTATGGATGAGCATGTTTATCCAAGTGAAGCAGCCTATTTTGCTGAATTGGAAGTTGAAGAGTGGAAAACTCCCCAAGTAATGGAAGAGTTGAAAGCCAAGGCAAAGGCCCAAGGGTTGTGGAATCTTTTTCTACCTAGAGATTATGAGCAATTTAGTCCTGGGTTAACAAATCTAGAATATAGCCCCTTAGCCGAAATAATGGGCCGTTCACGGATTGGGCCTGAAGCGTTTAACTGCAGTGCTCCGGACACGGGCAATATGGAAGTGTTGGCACGTTATGGTAATGAAGCACAACAAAAAGAGTGGCTAGAGCCCCTAATGGCTGGTGAAATACGCTCAGCCTTTGCCATGACAGAACCAAAGGTTGCCTCTTCAGATGCAACAAATATCGAAACATCAATGGTGCTAGAGGGTGATGACTACGTCATCAATGGCCATAAGTTCTACATCAGCGGCGCAATGAACAAAGACTGCAAAATCATGATTGTTATGGGTAAGACAGACCCAGACAACGAAAGCCGTCATCAGCAGCAATCACAAATACTCGTGCCTATGGACACACCGGGTGTAAATGTTATTCGCCCGATGCAGGTGTTCGGTTCCGTAGATGCGCCAGAAGGACACGCCGAAATAATTTTCGATAATGTGCGAGTTCCTAAAGAAAATATGCTGTTAGGTCCTGGGCGTGGTTTTGAGATTGCGCAGGGTCGCCTTGGCCCCGGACGTATTCACCATTGCATGCGTTTGATTGGTCAAGCTCAAAGAGCCTTGGAAATGATGTCGGTTCGAGCGGAAGAGCGTGTCGTATTTGGCAAACCAATGAGTAAGCAACAGTCAGTACGTGAAGATATTGCCAAATCAGCGTGTGAAATTGAGCAAGCGCGTTTATTGGTACTAAAAGCAGCAGCGATAATGGATGAAGGCGGTAACAAAGCAGCCAAAGACATCATCGCGATGATCAAAATTGTCACGCCTAATATGGCCTGCGCCGTGATTGATCGGGCTATGCAAATATTTGGTGCGGTAGGCTTAAGCCAAGACACAATATTAGCGGGTGGCTATGCTTATGCCCGAACTATTCGTTTAGCGGATGGCCCAGATCAAGTGCATATGATGCAGTTAGGTAGAAACCTGGCGCGCTATTACAGCTTGGTGGAAAGCAATAAGAGTTAGTCCAGCGAATTGAATATACACTTACCCATGAAGGTAGTCTTATGACGTACACATGTTTTGAATTGAGCATCGACAACAAAGTTGCTCACCTTAAGCTGAGTCGCCCTGAAAAGCGTAACGCGATGAACCCAGAGTTTTGGGACGAACTGCCAGCAATCATCAAAGACATCGATGAAAACTCTAAAGCTAGGGTGATTGTGATTTCATCAACGGGGCCGCACTTTACTGCAGGCTTGGATATACAGGCGTTCTTAGGTTCCGGCGATTCCACTGATGCTGGCTCCTTAGACGCGGGCCTGAAGTTTTATCAGCAAGTAAAGTTAATGCAAGACACATTTTCGTCACTCGAAGACTGTCGCTTACCGGTGCTGGCAGCCATTCAAGGCGGTTGCATCGGTGGCGGTGTTGATTTCACTACTGCCTGCGATATGCGCTACGCCACTGAGGACGCCTTCTTTACCATCCATGAAACCAATATCGGTATGACGGCGGATGTCGGCACGTTTCCACGAATTTTGAATTTAATTCCTGAAGGTATTGTCAGAGAGCTTAGCTATACCGGTCGAAAGTTTTCAGCATCTGAAGCGCAAGCACATGGCTTATTGAATGACGTTTATCCAGACCAAGAAACCATGTTGGCCGAAGTAATGAAAATTGCTGTGCAGATAGCGTCCAACGCACCTAATGCGGTCTACGGATGCAAGCGTATGATCAACTATGCGCGCGATCACAATACTCAAGATAGTCTGGATTACGTTGCCACTTGGAATATGAGTATGTTGCAGCAAGAACAAATGGCTGAAGCTATGATGGCAAATGCGCAAAAACGTGAAGGTAATTTTGTAGAGTTACCGAAGGCTGCGAAGAAGATTGCCTCTTGAGATTAGAGACGCGTGAATAGAAACAGCTAATAAGAGCACCAGTTTTACCAAAGGCGAAATCTGTTTTAAACGGATTTCGCCTTTTTTGTGGTGACTAATACCTCTCAACAAATGGAGGGACTAAGCAAGCTTCTATAAACTATATACGCCAGAATAATGTAGTAAAGGCATAAGATGTAGAATTTATGGCGCCTATTCCACAGAGGCTTGAGCGTTAAGGGCCTAGACTTTTAATATTAACTAGCCACGCTGGGTCTTTTGCGTGGGCGATAACACCTAAATAAATGTTTGGAGATATTACCTGTGTCTGAAAAAGCTTCTGTGTCTGAGAAAATAATCAAAATAGGTGGTGCGAGCGGCTTTTGGGGTGATGCAGCTCGGTCAACGCCACAGCTTTTGGCTAGTGAGGAGCTTGATTATATTGTTTATGATTATTTGGCTGAGATAACAATGTCTATCATGGCGCGTGCGCGTGCTAAAGATTCGACCAAAGGCTACGCGGTTGATTTTATAACGTCAGCAATGGCGCCGAACTTAAAAGAAATCGCTAAACAACAAGTGCGAATAGTGTCCAATGCTGGCGGTGTTAATCCGCTTGCCTGTGCGGCCGCGTTAAGAGAGGAAGTAGCCAAACAAGGCTTAGACTTAAAAGTAGCCTGTGTGATGGGTGACGATTTGCTCGTAAACGGTGAGCAGTTCGCCAGCGATGGCATAACTGAGATGTTCACTGGGTCGGCCTTTCCAGACCCTAAGCGTTTAGCAAGTGTGAATGCCTACTTAGGAGCATTCCCCATCGCCGAAGCCCTTGATGCAGGTGCTGATATCGTCGTCACCGGACGCAGCGTAGATAGCGCGGTGACCTTAGGCGCTTGTATTCACAGCTTTGGCTGGCAAGCCAACGAGTTGGATAAACTCGCCATGGGCTCATTGGCTGGGCATATCTTGGAATGTGGCCCACAGGCAACTGGCGGCAACTTCACTGATTGGGAGCTGGTTGCCGGAAATATTGAAAACATAGGCTACCCAATAACGGAAGTAGACAGTCGTGGTGACTTCGTTTGTTCTAAGCCAGAAGGCACTGGCGGAATCGTCAGCGTCGGTACCGTTGCCGAGCAAATGCTCTATGAAATTGGAGACCCACAAGCTTACCTATTGCCTGATGTTTCTTGTGATTTTTCTGAAGTGACGATGGAACAGCTAGAGGATAATAGAGTCTCTGTTAAAGGTGCTATTGGTCGAGCCGCTTCAAGTACCTATAAAGTGTGCGCAACCTACGCCGATGAATTTCGCGGGGGTACATTCTTAAGCTTTTACGGAATTGATGCTGATAAGAAAGCGCAATCATTAGGCGAAGCCGTATTTCGAAGTGCGCGAAGTACATTCAAACAGTACGGATTAGCGGACTTTTCTGAAACCAGTATCGAAATTATTGGTGCTGAAAGCCAGTACGGTGAGTTTAAGAGTATTGATGGTTCGCGAGAGGTGGCAATGAAAATCGCTGCCAAACATCCTGATGCCACTGGTATTGGTATTTTACTCAAAGAAATTGTTGGCCTTGGTTTAGCAACACCGCCTGGTTTATCAGGCTTTGCGGGTGCGCGGGCCAAGCCATCACCAGTGGTGAGGTTATTCTCATTTGAGTTACCCAAAGAGTCAGTCACCATTGAAATTGATTTTGATGGAGAAGTGCGAACCTCGGGACTCAATTCCGGCGATACCTTACCAGCTAGCGAGATTATTAGTGCCCTGCCAAGGGCCAGCTTCCCTACTATTGATGATCAGTCTGAGCTGGTAGAAGTTCCATTAGTCAGCTTGGCGTGGGGTCGCAGCGGTGACAAAGGCAATAAAGCCAATATTGGAGTCATCGCGCGCAACCAAGAGTACTTCCCATACATAGTCGACTCGCTTACAGAAGACGTTGTGCGTGCTCGTTTCAGTCACTTCATTAAAGACGGCTCTAATATCAGCCGTTTTCAACTACCTGGTCTTAATGCAATGAACTTTCTACTAGACGAAGTTTTAGGTGGCGGGGGTATGGCGAGCATCCGCAATGATGCTCAGGGTAA
>CAJQNY010000268.1 GCA_905479805.1 uncultured Arenicella sp. | reverse complement strand
GTAATTTTAGCGCTTCGGACCACTCGTTTGGAACGAGTCACACGCTTTAAACGTGGCTTTGTTTTTCTTGCAGCCACTTTTTTTCTATACACTTTTCGTTTAGCAGGCTTAGGCTTTCTGTTTCTTTGTTGCGACTTTAATTTCGCTAGCTTAGGTTTTCTTGCCGCTGGCTGAGACCTTTTAGTCACATTGCTACGAGCAGATTTAGGCGGTTTGTCACTAAAGTGTGTCTCTCCCTTAGCATCCACCCATTGATAAACTTCAGCTGAGACAAATGACGAATAAAACAACGCCATCAGAGTCATAATCGCGAGATACAGTCGCTTCGTGTGCATAGCATTCCCTTTGCATTTGATCAGTCAGATCATAAGGCCAAGCTCGGCTTAACCTATCCATATGCTATGAATATCACACTCATTAACAATAGTTCATTTTAACGCTTGTTCTCTGGTTGTTCGGTCGAAACAAGCAGATATGCTACCCCGTTACGAAACAAAAACGACACTAACGACTCAACTCTGTCATCGCCTCTTCCAACCCTTTAGCCGTGAGCGGATACATTCGCTGCTCCATCATCCGTTGAATAATGCCAATCGACTGCGTGAAATCCCAATACTCAAACTGCGTCGGATTAATCCAAACCGTTTTATCAAAACTGCCCATTAAACGCTGCATCCAGGCTTGGCCAGACTCCTGATTATTATGCTCAATACTGCCACCAGAATAGGTAATTTCCCATGGCGACATCGAAGCATCACCAATGAAAATCACTTTATAGTCTTTGCTGTAGCGATTCAGAATATCCAGCACAGGAATGCGCTCATTATGCCGGCGACGGTTATCTTTCCAAACGGACTCATAGATGAAATTATGGAAGTAATAGTATTCCATGTGTTTAAATTCGGTACGCGCCGCTGAGAACAACGTTTCGCAAAGCTGCACGTAATCATCCATCGAACCACCAACATCAAAAAACAGCAATACTTTAGCTGCGTTATGGCGCTCCGGTATCATTTTGATATCCAATAGCCCTGCGTTATTCGCTGTACTACGAATAGTATCATCAAGGTCTAATTTATCCGCCGCACCTTCGCGCGCAAACTTGCGCAAGCGACGCAAGGATACTTTTAGATTGCGCGGGCTAAGATCGCTGGAATCATCGAGATTTTTAAACTCTCGTTTTTCCCAAACCTTTACTGCAGAGCGATTCCGCCCCGGCCCACCAACTCTAATACCCGCAGGATTGTAACCACCGTGACCAAACGGTGAAGTACCGCCAGTACCCACCCATTTGCTGCCACCTTCGTGGCGTTCTTTTTGCTCTTCCAGACGTTCTTTGAATTGCTTGATGAGCTCATCCAAACCGCCAAGACTTCTCACCTTAGCTTTTTCTTCATCACTAAGTTGCTTGATGAACTCATTGCGCAGCCAATCATCTGGAATCAATGCTTCAACTAAACCCTCCAATGATTCCAGACCACTCATAAAGGCATTAAAGCCTTTATCGTATTTGTCGAAATGCTTTTCGTCTTTGACTAGAAGAATACGTGCGAAGTAGTAAAACTCCTCAGTATCAGCAATCACCAAATTAGCATCCAGTGCTGCCAGCAAATCCAGATGCTCACGAATTGATACAGGAACACCGTGCGCTTTGAGCGTGTAAAACAGATTCGTTAGCATAACTTAGCGTGTTTCACGGCGATGCATAAAGGCCAAACGCTCCAGCAATGACACATCCTGCTCATTCTTTAGCAACGCACCGTATAGTGGTGGGATGGCTTTACTCTGGTCACGATTACTCAAGACATCTTCTGGAATATCATCCGACATCAACAGCTTCAACCAGTCGATTAATTCACTGGTGGATGGACGTTTTTTCAACCCCGGAACCGTGCGTAACTCAAAGAATACTTCCAGCGCTTCATTCACCAAATTTTTCTGAATATCAGGATAATGCACCGCAATAATTTCTTGCATGGTTTCGCGGTCAGGAAAGTTAATGAAGTGGAAGAAGCAACGACGTAAAAAGGCATCCGGTAGCTCTTTTTCATTATTACTGGTGATGATAATAATTGGGCGATGCTTCGCCTTTATCGTCTCGCCCGTTTCATAAACGAAGAACTCCATCTTATCCAGCTCTTGAAGCAAGTCATTCGGGAATTCGATATCAGCTTTGTCGATTTCGTCAATCAACAATACAACTTGTTCTTCAGAGTCAAAGGCTTCCCAAAGTTTGCCCTTATCGATGTAGTTAGCAATGTTGCTAACATCAGCATCACCTAACTGGGAATCTCGAAGGCGGGATACCGCATCATATTCATACAACCCCTGTTGCGCTTTGGTGGTCGACTTAATATGCCACTGAATTAAGCGTTTTCCCAAAGAGGCAGCAACTTCTTCTGCTAACATAGTCTTGCCGGTGCCAGGTTCCCCTTTGATTAGAAGTGGCCTTTGGAGTATCACCGATGAATTTACCGCTAGGCTTAAATCATCAGTTGAGACGTAACTATCACTGCCGTTAAATTGCATGTTTCACCTTCGTTATTAAAATCACTATGTGCTGTTCGGTCGGTATTGCTGTTCGAGCGGTATTATAGGGCAAAGATATCAACATAGACTATGTTAATAGATGTTTTTCAGTATCAACTTCTTGAATATCACGAGCAATCGCTTGATTTGGCGGACGCCGAGCTAAACTATTGGCCGGAGTTCGTACCAAATAGCATGGCTTGGGAGCTTTATAAGACCATTCTGAGTGAGACAGATTGGCGTCAAGAGAGTATTAGTCTTTATGGCAAGACGCATAAAGTGCCGCGATTGTCCTCCTGGATCGCTGATAGCGATGTTGAGTACGGGTATTCGAATATGACTATGCAGCCGGTTCCTTGGAATGATAATTTGTTTAAACTAAAAGAAGCGGTAGAGCAACAAACCAAGGCCACTTATAATAGTGTGCTGTTGAATTACTACCGTGACGGTCAAGATTCAAATGGTTGGCACAGCGATGATGAGAAAGAGCTTGGCCGTGATCCGGTCATCGCATCACTGAGTTTAGGTGCTAGCCGAGACTTTCATCTCCGGCATAAAACTAAAAAAGGCTTGAAGCAATCCATCGCACTAGAGCATGGCAGTTTGTTGCTAATGGGTGGAAGTACCCAACACAATTGGCAGCACCATGTCCCCAAACGAGCAAATGCAGGCCCCAGAATCAATTTAACGTTTAGAGATATCAAGTAACGGATATCAAAACACAATATTCATTAACAATGTCGCTGTTTAGCGTCTCAAAATAAGCCATATGGAACAAAAACTAAGCGACCTAGCTGCTAACTACCCACATTACCTAACGGTAGCAACTGAATACGGCACCAGTTATTTGATTAAATTCATTTTTGCCTTGCTCATTTATCTGATAGGTAAACGCGTCGCGCGTTGGTTAACCAACGTGGTGGTAAAAACCATGCGAAGCAATGATGTGGATGTTGAATTAACCGGCTTCATCGAAAGCCTATTATATTGGGGCCTTATTGCCATCATTGTGGTGGCTGCTCTCGGACAACTTGGTATCCAGACAGCTTCGTTTATAGCGATATTAGGTGCGGCCGGCCTGGCGATTGGCTTGGCATTGCAAGGCTCTTTATCGAACTTCGCAGCTGGCGTGCTAATCCTGATTTTACGACCCTTTGATGTTGATGACTGGGTTGATGTTGCGGGAGTGTCTGGCAAAGTGAAGAGTATTAAGATTTTCACCACGGAGCTTTTTACCAGCGATAACAAACGCGTGATAATCCCTAATTCACGGGTCTTGGACAGCAATATTATCAACCACTCCTCAACGGGTACGCGACGAGTTGATTTAGTATTCGGCATCAGCTATGAAGACAATATCGATGATGCACGCAAGATCATCGAGAAGGTGGTTCAGGCCGACGAAAAAATCATCAACAGCGCTGAAACTCAAATAGCCGTCTCCGCACTTGCGGCAAGCAGCGTGGATTTTGTGGTTCGCCCATGGGTGAGAACGGACGATTATTGGGATGTCTATTTTGGGTTAACCGAAAAAATTAAGAAGGAGTTTGATGCTCAAGGTATTAGTATCCCTTATCCGCAAACGGTTGTGCACCGTTCGAGTTAACGCCGCGTGTTAAACTGAGTAAGAATTTAAATTCGTAGAATAGACATGCAACAGCTAAAGCAATTTTTCAGCAGTACCACCAATCGCATAGTAGCCGTTACTGTGTTGGTGTACGTGGTACTTGAAGCCGTGTACCCAAATAGTTTGTCAGGTTTTGAACTCTATCCAAGCCAGAGCGGCCAGTTCAAGATTTGGCAATTGTTTAGCCATATGTTTTTGCATGGGAGTGTTACACACCTAGCATTCAATATGATCGGGCTGTGGTCATTTGGCCGGGTGCTTGAACGAGTTTGGGGCGGACAACGATTTCTTTACTTCTATTTAATCTGCGGAGTGTGCGCCGGCATTGCGCAATTGATTGTTACCGAACCCTACTCGGTTGCTGTGGGCGCTTCCGGTGCGCTCTACGGAGTGCTGGTGGCATTCGCATTACTGTTCCCAAATTTTAAAATCATGCTGATATTTTTGCCCGTGCCAATACCCGCTAAATACTTCGTGCCCGTGTTGTTATTGATTGATCTAAGTGCGGGTCTAACCGGCATCGCGATATTCGGTCAGAACATTGCTCATTTTGCACATTTGGGTGGGGCTATGGCAGGGTTTGTGTTGGTCAAAACTTGGCTTAAAAGTTAAACCATCAATTGCCAGTCCATGATGCTACTTTCCGGTTAGTAAGAGGCACCCTAGTACTATTATCAAAGCCATCACAATGCGCTTGAATTGATCCTCAGGAATCCTTCTGCGTAATTTGTTGCCCAACCAAACACCTGCAGTAACCGGAACAAACCCTAAGGCATAGTAGCCGATGGAGGCGGTGTCCAAATTCTCTGTAAGTAATAATGCAGAGAGCATGACTAAACTTGAGAGAGTGAAGGAGATGTTTATGGTCTGTACCAACATGTCTTTACTTATCTTAAGTGAAAGAAGATACGGCATGATCGGGAATATTTGCGAGCCAGTCGCGCCATTAACAGCACCGGTAATAAATCCTACTATTGGGTTGAGCCGAGGAACCAGAGATTCTTGAATAGCGAAGTTGCGATTAAATAAGCCCCAAATTCCGTAAAACATTAGTACCGCGCCAAGAATTTTAACTGACACGGTGTTATCGGATAGCAATAAGAGCTGCAGGCCTAAAAACATGCCGGGCATTGCCATCACGAACATCCAGAGAAATTGCTTCAAACTCACTTTAAAGTGACCGGCATCAATCATCACCAGTATGTTGGATAACAATGATGGGAGTATTACAATTGAAATCGCAGTCTTAAGATCGATTGCATTGGCCAAAATTGCTAAGCCGATTGTTGAAAAGCCTAGCCCTAATGAACCCTTAATAAACGCGGCGACAATTAGCGCAAATAGAATAAAAATAGAAATAGGTTCGAACATGCTTGTTCTAAATTATTTGCCTAGTCGGACAGAACAACGGCAACATCCGGATAACTTTCATCCACTAATGTTTGTGCGGCCACCAAGGCGCGTTGCCCAGATTTGCAGGCCAATACCACTCGAGTTGCTTTATCCAAATCAGCCAGTGAGCCACTTATAGCACCCAGAGGAATGTGGTGAGTAACGGCAAACCTCTGAGGTGACTCAGCTACTTCGATGCCTTCTCGCACATCAACGACTTGATCATCGACATTGATTTCAGCGGCACTGATTAATTTAACCTGAGAGTCAGTAGGCTCCTTGGCTTGCGAGAAATCGATGCAATGCATGCTGTAATCCCACAAATTGGCATAGAGTATTTTTCCTAGCAATTGTTCTGGGCTATTGGTGAGCACCTTAATCGCTTCTTGGGCCTGCAAGCTGGCAATGATGCCAACGCTTGGGCCAGTGACGCCAACTGTATCGCAACTCTGTTGCTCCTTGGTCAGTTTGGGAAACAGCGCACGTAAGCTCGGAGATGGCGTAGTTTTAGTGCCACAATAAACGGCTAGAAAACCGAAACTCTTGTTAACTGAAGCGCTCAGCAATGGAACACCGGCGTGAAGACAGGCATCGCTTAAAAGATAAGAGGTAGCAAAGTTATCGGCGGCATCAATTACTAAATCTCGTTCATTAACTAGGTTCTTAACATTGCCGGCGTTGACTCGAACGGCATCGGCACTCAGCTTAACCTCCGAGTTTATTGCTTCCAGTTCTCGAAGTGAACAAAGTGCCTTAGATTCACCGATATCGGCTTCTCTAAACAGGATTTGCCGATGTAAATTTGATACGTCTACTGTGTCGTGATCGACAACGTGCAAGTTGCCGACACCAGCACCCACCAACTGGGCGCTCACTTGACAACCCAAACCTCCGGCACCAACCACCAAAACCCGTGAGGCTCCTATAAGCTGCTGGCCTTGAATGCCGACTTGCTCGACCAGAACCTGGCGCGAATAACGCGTTATATCAGACATGTAATTAGTGTAAGGCAGAGCCTAAGCAAACGTAACATCTCAAAAGTTAAGAGGGTTGAGAAAAACTACTTCTTATTTGATGGTTAGCTCAGACACATCGCGATAATTACCGAGTTCGCCACGAATGAATGTATTAAAAGCAATCGAATATCTATCTTCGGCCGAAGAATTGCTCTCAACAAAATGTTGTAAGCTTGATGAAAATAACACCACCTCGCCTTGGCGAGGTTCAATCACATTCAAGGGCGTATTGTAGACATTGCGCTTGTTCTGTTCTGGTGCCAATTGTAATTGTTGGTAGGTTCGATGCCGATCAAAAATCATGTTGCCACTGGCTTCAGGCATTTGGTCGAAATACAAAGATCCAGACACCACCGAGTTTGAGTGAGAATGCCCGTGCATGCCAACGGTAGGGCTATTCACGAGTGACCAAGATTGCGTCACATAGAGCTGTTGAGTAATTCCCATTACATCGCTCGCGTAAAAATCCAAGGCTTCTTGTACTGCGGCTTTTATACTGGCCATCTCAGGCTCTTCAAACAAATATAGATTATCCGAAATCAGGTTTGTTTGATTGCGAACCATTTTCAGACTCTTGATGTATTCAATTTGTTCAGCAGAGATCGATGCAGCAATGCTGCCACGAAAAATCGGTTCTGCAAACAGTGGGGTAACTTCTATATTTTCTATGGCCATGGATGGCTGCCTATCTATTAGTTATGTTGTTACGAGTGATCCAGCACTCTAAATACGGATTAAATTATTAGTGCGGATTCAGATTTTATGCGCGACAGGATAGCACAAATAAGAATCAGCGTAGATTGGCGCTAGACTGAGTGCAAACTCAAAAGCATCTGAATGTCATGACGCTTTAGATCTTTTACCAGTTGCAAATCATCATGGCCTAATTTGCCAGGCTCATGAATGTACTTCTTTATTTCAGCCGCTATCTCAATCGTTGAGAGATAGTAGAACGAAGGGTGTGATTCATTTAATACAGCAACGACAGCATTTACGATTTTCCTTTGTTGAGTGCTAATTAAGTCTTTTCGTCTTTCTTCCATAATTTCCTCTTGGAATATATTTCTATCTAATAGTACGTGTAAATATTTTATTTGAGCTGTTAAGGTAAACCAATAGAAGTACTAAACCAATTCGTATGGGTGTTTCGATAACAAAATCGCATGATTTAGTCGCTTTGTTAAGAGTTCAATGACAAAAGAAAACAAAAAAACAACCATTATTATTGTTGAAGACGACCCAATCACTGTTGATCGGTTATCGGCTACTGTTTCAGCTCACCAAGGGTGTGAGGTCGTGGCAGTAGAAAATACATTAAAGTCAGCTATAAAAATCGTGCGTGAGCTAGAGCCTGATATTGTGCTGGTTGACCTAGGACTTCCGGACGGTAGTGGGCTCGAGTTGATCAGAATAATTGATCAAGAAGAGCTTCACTCTAAGCCGATGGTGGTTTCGGTTTTTGAGGATGATAGAAACATTATACAAGCGATTAATGCCGGTGCATGCGGCTATATTCTCAAAGATGACTCAACTATTGATATTGCCGATGCTATTGATATTGTTCTGAATAATGGCGCTCCAATAAGCCCAGTTATCGCGCGGCATATTTTGAATGTTTTTAGCACTGTAGAGAGCCCGAATATCGAACTTGATCAAAAGATAAAAGATCTTACAGATCGGGAGAAAGGTATCCTGATAGGCATCAGTAAGGGCTATACAAATAAAGAAATAGCCGACCAGGAATTCATCTCATACCACACTGTCACGACTCATATAAAACACATTTATCGAAAACTAAAAGTAAGGTCGAGAGTAGAGGCGACACACCTTGCGCTTTCGTCAGGCTTGATAGATTCAATTGAATAAATTTAGGTAATGTCACTAGTACTACCAAGTCAGCGCAATGTTGGGGCAACATTATTGGGCCTTTTTGCTTATAGCGGCTTACTTATCTATCTGGTATTTTTCTCCAATATTGATTTGTTTCAGGCACCAAATAAGGCCGTTGACATTATTGTGGGAGAGCGGCACCTTGGTGGCTTTGAAAGTTTACCACCCGTCAATAGTGAATCATGGGAGCAGATAAATCTGCCCGATGATTGGCGTACTCAATCTCTAACCTCAGCTGATGCTTGGTATCGATTCAGTGCGCCTCGAGTGCAAAGTGAGACTGGTGCACTTAGTCTTTATATTCCTACTGCAAGACAAAATGTAGCGGTTTATATCAATGATAAATGGGTAGGCCAGGGAGGTTCATTTAAAACAGGTCACAAAAGAGTGTGGCATCAGCCGCAACTATATCAATTTCCTGCTGAGCTCCTTAACAAAGACGAGAATGTCATTTCGGTACGTTTACGAACCCACAGGGAATCTAGCGGTTATCTAAGCGCGGTTTATGTCGGGCAGCAACAAGTGACTGATGCCTGGCAATGGCGAAATTGGATTAAAGTTGATTTACTTAGGTTCATCGCACATTTTCTTATTATTGTCGGTTTGCTTAACATAACTATGTGGGGCTTACGACCGAAGGAGACTTTTTATCTTTGGTATGCCCTCGCAGCACTGGTATGGGGTGCTAGATGTTACCTTTTACTCCCAAGTAATTTGGATCTTTCTTATGATCTATGGACCGCATTAAGGCTTACGACCTTGGGTTGGGGCGTGGTCTTTGTACTGCTCTTTAATTTGCGATTTTTTGGTCAAAAAGATCGTAAAGTTGATTTTCTATTATTCCTATATTGTGTACCACTTGCTTTGCCGATGATGTTTATGTCTGCTGAAATGTTGCATGGCTATGGGCACCAGTTTTGGGCCCGAATGTGTGTTGTAATTGCTGCATACACATCATTCAAACTTGTACAGATCTATGTTCGTCAAGGCGATTCCAGAGCAATAATGCTGTTATGCACGGGTATTCCGCTTTTTGTTTTTGGTGTTTACGACTTGCTCGTCCTTAATGACCATATTAGCCCTAAAAATGGTTTCATTATTAATTTCGCAAGTCCGCCTGCATTGATCTTGGCTATGTGGTTTATGTTCCAACGATTTTCGCGATCGCTTGATGAAGCGGAAGAGCTAAACATTACATTAGATAATAGGGTCAAAGACAAACAGAGTGAGCTGGCAAGCCAGTATGAGCGCCAAGAAGAGCTGCAACGTAAACAAGTCCTCACTGAAGAGAGAGAGCGAATCATGCGTGATATGCATGATGGCCTAGGAGGCCACCTAATTGGATTGAAAGCTTTGGCCGAAAATCGAGATGAAAACC
>CAJQNY010000267.1 GCA_905479805.1 uncultured Arenicella sp. | reverse complement strand
CATGCATGAATCAGTGCAGCGGCCTGATATGTTGGTGGGTTCTACTTACAAGGTAAAAACACCGGTGACTGAGCATGCTATGTACATCACCATTAATGACATCATTTTAAATGAAGGCACCGAGCACGAAGCACGTCGCCCGTTTGAAGTATTCATCAACTCCAAGAACATGGATAACTTCCAATGGGTGGTAGCACTCACACGTTTGATCTCAGCGGTATTCAGAAAAGGCTGCGACACCACCTTCATGGTTGAAGAGCTTAAAGCTGTATTTGATCCCAAAGGCGGTTACTTCAAGCCAGGTGGTGTATTCATGCCATCAATCGTGGCCGAAATTGGCCACGCTATTGAACGCCACATGCAAATGATCGGCATGATCAAAACCGACAACCTAGACGATCACCAAAAAGCCTTTCTAGAGAAGAAACGCGAAGAGATCGAAGCCAAGCAAGAACAAACCACGGGTAAGAAAGAGGAAGGGGCTTTTCCTGAGTCATCTACCGTTTGTACTAAGTGCAGTACTAAGGCGGTTGTTTTGATGGATGGGTGTATGACTTGTTTGTCCTGCGGCGATAGTAAGTGCGGTTAGTGACACTGGGTCTTTCACGCATACTAGGGCCATCTCAACGGTCCATTACTGATGATCACATTGTTTTCGGCAGCGTAGGTCTTCCAAGCCTCCTGCATTTCCAATAGTTTTTCGGGCTCTTGCTCTGCAAGGTCCTGTGATTCTCCGGGGTCGACACTCAGGTCATAAAGTTGCCATTGGCCGTTACCAAAAGGGGCTTCGAGCATGATTGCCTTCCAATCGCCTTTGCGAACCCCACGGCGTTTAAACAACTCCCAGCCAAACGTTTCGCTTGCGTCGTGTACGGTGAACTGCTGGTCAGTTTTTTGAAGCTGTTGCGCAAAGGATTTTCCAGTTTGCGGTAATACCTTGTGCCCCTGGTAGTTGCCCACAGGGTAGCTAATACCCGCAATCTCCAGCAGAGTTGGAGCAACATCGCGTACGGTAAGCACTTCGTGGTTGATCAATCCTCGATGTTCTACTCCGTAACCGCTGACGATAAAAGGCACGCGAAGACCGCCCTCGGTCATATGGCGTTTAAATAGATAAAATGGCGTGCTGCCTGCGGCTGCCCAGCCTGGCCCATAAAACATCATCGACCCTTTGCGCCCGAGGTTTTCAAGACTGTTATCCGCGTTGTTGAATCTTTCAATCAGACGTTCACTCTGCCAGCCGTTGAAACCGGCTGCGCCGTTATCCGACATGAAGAGGATTAGCGTGTTCTCCAGTTGGCCTGTGTCGCTTAAATAGTCTAGCATTCGACCCACATTGTCATCCAGATTGTCGACTGCCCCTGCGTAAGCTTCCATGCGTCGAGACGATAGGTGTTGTTCTTTCTGAGGCAGCTGGTCCCAGGGCTTTACCGTCGGTGTACGTCGAACAGGCAAGGACACCTTCTTGCTGATCAAACCTAGGCGCTGCATGGTATTGAATCGGCGTTGGCGGATTAAATCATAGCCTTCGTCGTATTGACCTTTGTACAGATCGATGTAGGAATCAGGCGCCTGAACAGGGATGTGAGGCGCTGAAAATGCAAGGTAGGCGAAGAACGGGGCATCGACCTCCTTTTCGGAGTCAAGGTATTCAATCAGCTTGCTTGTGAAAAAATCACTAGAAAAGAAATCGTCAGCGACCGGCGTAGCTGTGCGATCCACATCATCTTCAAAGTAGGCGCCGGTATCTCCTGGCTTTGCGCCGTTGAGATCAAAATGGCTTCCGCGCGGCCCACCGTGTAGCTGGCTGAAGTAACGGTCGAAGCCTTCCGCGGCCGGCAAGGTTTCGGGCGTCACACCCAGGTGCCATTTGCCGGCCATGTATGTCTTATATCCGGAGTCCTGCAATAACCGCGCCAGCGATGCGGTATCTTGATTGAGGTAGCCTTCGTAGCCGGGTTTTCCAGTCTGATTGGGGCCCTCGAAACGAAACATAGCGCCGAGGCCTGCGACGTGGCTGTCCATACCGGAAAACAGCATGGCCCGTGTTGGGGAACAGTTGGAATGCGCGTAGAAGCTAGTGTGGCGAATTCCATTTTCGGCCAGACTATCAATCGCAGGCGTATTGATCTCACCGCCATAGGCCCCCAGCTCTGAGTAACCAAGATCATCGGCGACGATTAGCAGAATGTTAGGGCGCGTGTCTGCTGCTTGTTCCACTTCCGATTTGCGCTGCTGCGACGTCTCACTCTCCTCTGTGGGTGAACAGGCGAAAAGAAACAGCAGCGCTGCAGCAGAAGCAATAAGTCTCATCAATGTTTCTCCCTGAGATTACTTCCCTAATTCAGCCGCTTTCTTTAAGTAACGGTTCGAAGACGAAAAGGTGTAATTCCGCGCCGGGGCATTGAAGGTTCGCTCAGCAATAATCGCGAGGGACTCACCCAGCAGTTGATAGGCGGCAGCATTTGCCGGTTGAAGTTTCGTAACATGCTGAGCGAGCTGAGCAGCGCCCAGTTCATCACCAGATGCCATCTGTTCATGCGCCTTAAGCAATAATTTATCAGCACCACCTACTAGGTCCGCTATACGTTTGGCCTGTTGCACCGGTGTTTCTCGATGCAGATTTAAGGGATTCCCATCAAACCAGCCTAAGTCCTGAGCATAGATATCTCTGACTGTTCCCCAGACGCTGCCGTAATAATCCTGTAGGTAATCAAGGTCGGCCAGGTGTTTGGGGAGCGCAGCGTACCCCACCAGTTCGTCGGGTGTGAGGAATTTCTTCGCGCCTTCTATGGTTTTGTCGTGCACCCACTTCAGAGCGTCATGGTAGTTGGTTATGACGGTCAGGGCATCTTCGGTGATAGGGGGCGTATGTCCGCCGACCAAGACCAACGGATTCTCTGCCGCCATATTGGCCAGGCTTGCAATCCAGTCTCGAGTTGATCGCCGCGCGGTGCCCCTTAATGGATAGACATTCGGCCAGGACTGATAAAAATTGTCGCCGGCAAATATTACCCGTTGTTCTGGTAACCAAACATACAGTTGATCATCCGTCTCGCCAGGTGCTGCGACTAGATCCAGTTTTATTCCAGCGATCTCCAGTGACAATCGATCTCCTTCGAATATATTAGTCGGGGGAACAGTCCCTGATGGTCTAGCAGGTGCAGTGGTTACGCCGGCTGAGTTGACTCCGCCGCGAGGGGGCCGGGCAGGTGGTATCGCGATACCAACGCTAATCTTTTGCGCTTCAGGTAAATCAAACCCTTGAGTATTTGATGGTCGTGCGCCATTGGCCAGTCCAGCCTCAGTCTGGCGTTTGGTCTCCGCTTTAAAGTTGCCCCTTGCCCAAACCTGAATGTCCTTGCCCTCTTCAAAGAAGGCGATCGTGCCGTTGGTGTGATCGTTATGCCCATGCGTATAGATAATCGCGCGCACCGGTTTGCGCGTAATTTTTTCAAACTCCTGCCTGACAAGTTTCGACGCAGCGGGCATTTGGCCTGGGTCGATTATCACTACACCATCATCACCGACGATCATGCTATTGGCTGAGACCGTGTAGCCGATTGCGGTATAAACGTTATCCGCAACCTTAATAATCTGCTTGCCTAATACTTTATTTCTGTCGAGCAATTTTTTCGTCGCATCGCTCTGGGCAGAAACTTCGGTGCTAGAACCACAACTCACCAGGGTTATACATATCCAAAGTAATATTGCTCTGCTCTTATAGATCATCTTTCGTACCTCCAATAGGCTCTAAATATTTGATGCAGTCGTGTTTTGGGCTCTATTCTTTCATTACCTTCTTGGCCTTCGGTAGTTCCGGCGTTAGCAGCGCGATTCTTGTACGGCTATCTTCATATCGACTTCGAGATGAAAAATTATGTGCAGCGTCGTAGGGCACTGCGCATAGCTAGAGTTAGGGGCGAGTCCCGCGGTAAGAGTGAACCGGTCTCGCCCCTAATAATTAAAAATTATACCTTCCCTGGATAGCTATTTGACGACCCGGTGCGGTGAAAAAGAAGCTAGGTGCACTTGGTGTTCGGTTAGGGTCTATCGTACGCCGTTCTCTAGTATCATTTGCAAAATTACCAGTGATTTCATCGTTTAAGTTCAAACCAATTAACGAGACACGCCATTTACCATCTGGGCCTTCGACATATAAACTTGCGTCAAACTTACCATAGGCTTCCTGCACATCCACAACTGGATGGCCCTTGGAGCCGATAAATTGGTCGTCGCGCCACGAGTACGATGCACGCCATCCCCACATTTTGTCATCCATAAAATCATAGCTGCCGTCTATGGCGATATTAAGCTGAGTATCTGGGGCATACTGAACGGCGGTGCCTGACAGATCCTGAGCGCCTGCTACACAACCTTCGCTAGGCGACTGTCCAGGCCAACAAGACGCACCCAGATAGCTGTCATAGGTCGCATCTAGCAATGCAGCAGCAACTACGATCTTATGATTGTTATCGGGAAGCCAGGTAAAATCGGCTTCAATACCCTCCGATGTCACAGCAGCGGCATTGACAATATTCTGTGCGGTGAGTTGTGGGTCAAATGCTGAAACTTGCAGATCTTCGACTTCGGTTTGAAAGATAGACCAGTTGAACTGCAGTGTCTTATCGAGCAGCGTATGCTTGCCGCCTAGTTCAATACTAGTCGCGTCTTCGGCATCGAATTCAATTTGCGCCGCACTAAGAACGCCAGGCCCAACTGGCCACAATTGGTAACCACCACCCTTAAAGCCTTCGGCATAACTCAAATACATCATGTCTTCATCGGATGGCTTCCAGGTCAGCACAGCATTGGGTGAAAAGTCGCTTTCGCTACGTGAAAATGTCCCTGAATTTGAGCCAGCTAAAAGCGGGCCAAAGCAGACTAGACGTCGACCATTGAGGGTGCCACCAAGACTTCCGCAACTGCCACCACCAGCAAAGTTAGTGCCCGGGACCGGGGTTCCTTGGCCTTGTGCGATGCCAACCAACTCCGAGAGGAACTTCCGGCCAGTTACATCTTTATCTTCTTTCGTATATCGCCCGCCCAGGCCGAGAGTCCATTGATCGTTGAGGTGAAAATCGACCTGACCAAATACCGAAACAGTACTGGAATCCTGAAAGCCTTCATAGTTCCTTTGCAGCCCCGTATATTGCGGTGATAAGCCATTAACACAGTTAGAGCCTCTGCCGCCACAGAATTGGATACTTTGGAAAGCCGTCACTTCGTTTTCATTAAAATACAAACCCGCAATGACATCGACATTCTCCGTTGGCGAACCTAAAAGGCGCAGTTCCTGTGTAACTTGCGAAAAATCATCCTCGATGTTGGCCAATTGGGCATCGGCGTTAAGGTTGAAATCCGGGCTTGAGAAATCGTCCCCCTCGTATTCGGTGTAGTTAGTCAGAGATGTGAGAGTCCAGTCGTCATTCAACTGCCAGTTTAGTGTTAAGCCCATCAAGGTATAAGTCGTTTTGGTGAACTCATCAAGTGGCGCACCGCCCCATGAATTGTCCTGAAATTTAACGTTGTTGGTAATACAGTCATCGACGCCTACGGTGGGAACACAGTTACCGTTCAGTTCTCTGGTACGGCCGCCGCGGTCTATCTCACCGTTCTGTAGCAATAAAGTGGCATCAAACGTGTCTGAAATATCCCATTCAAAAATACCGCGAACGGTCCAGCTGTCTTTGGCGCCGCCATCTTCGTTTCCAGAAATGGCATCAACGACATAGCCGTCCCTGTCTTCGATTCGGCCTGCAAATCGGGCACGGAAGGTGTCACTGAAAGGCACGTCCACTGCGCCTTCGAGAGAGAAGCCTTCAGCATCATCGAAGTCATAGGTGCTGGCAATGTAACCGCCGGATTCTTCACCTGGCTTGCGGGTGACAATATTAATGGCGCCCGCGGTATTGTTTTTACCAATCAAGGTGTTTTGTGGGCCTTTGAGAACCTCAATGCGTTCCAGGTCAAGAAACATGGTTTGACCAAAGCGACTGCGACCAAAATAGAAACCATCGATGTTAAAACCAACGGCCTGCTCAAAGCCGACGTTGGTGCCATTAGTACTGATGCCGCGCACAGCAAATCGGTCTGAGGATGTAAACGCCTCGCCAAAGCTAAGGTTCGGCAGCTGCTCTGCCAGACCACTGATGTCCGCAATATTGCTTTCCTGGATCATGTCTCCCGACATAGCCGTGATGGCGATAGGAACATCATTCAGCCCCTCTTCGCGTTTACGCGCGGTAACTAATATTTCTTCGAGTGAAGCGCGTGACTCAGGTTCTGATTGCGAAAAAACGGAGCCTGGGGCTACCGATAGCAGCGAAAATACTAGGATGGTAATAAGTGCCTTTGAGGCTTTCATGTTAGTTCTCCTCTAATAAAATTTTTGTAGTTATAGACGGTTTACAGTTGCGATCATGGATGCAAGGTATCCCTTGATTCAGTCTGCGAAGCTCTGTATGACTCATCGCCAAATAAGGAGGAGCATGAATCTATCGCCGCACTACTGGTGTGGTTTGAACTGTAAGCGGAGAACTATATCTGAACTCTGTAAGGCTGATAATATGCCAGTTCACGCTCATATTGTTCTCGATTCGCATCTAATAGGTTGGTGCTCTATTGCAAACCCAATCGTCACAATCCCTAAATAAAGGTCGAGTGGGCTAGTGGCTATGAACCGTCCAGTGGCATGTTTCTCGGCTTCAACTGACCGATTAATTCAGGTGGGTAATGCCAGGGCAGATTCCCTTTATCCTGTGCTCAAATCACGCCAAGTACGATCTTCAGCACTTAATCTTCATGGCTTTCATTGTCTGACAGAGCCATATGATCATCCAGGAAAGACACGGTTCTCTCAAATGCCGAATTAGCGCTATTGGAGACATAGGAAGGTCGGTCTTGATTGGCAAAAGCATGCCCGGACCCCGGGTAGATAAATATAGGTAGTTTTGGGAAAGTCTCGGCAATTTGCTTCACGTCGTCAGCGGTAATGCTAGGATCCTGATCGCCGAAATGAAACAGCACCTCAGATCCGGGTTCTCGGTTTAAAAACCGTTTAATCCTGGATCCGTAATATGCGACGGCACAGTCAATTTCAAACCAATTCGCACTAAGGAATGCAAGACTCCCTCCCCAGCAAAACCCAACAACCGAAACCGGCCCTTTGGATTTTGCGGAATTCACCGCGGAACTGATATCCATGCGAATCTGCTCAATTGGAATTGACTGAGCAGTCTCGAGAGCAGCGGTCGCATTTTCATAATCTATAATCGTGTGTGGTTGAATTCGGTCGAATATATGCGGCACCAGCACCTGATACCCGCGGCCGCAAAATGATTTGGCCTGGTGAAGGATGTTTTCTGTTATGCCGAATATCTCCTGTAGCAAAACAATAGATCCTTTGCAGTGATCGCCGATATTAAACACATCGACATTGAATAAATGGCCGTCCTCGGCCGTGAGTTGCCTAACTTCGTGCGTAAAATCGAGATTCATATCATTGGAGGTCATTGAAAGCAGAGTGATTCATTGTGCGGTTTATAAATATATTTACAGAACATCTATGCTTTATTCCTGGGGCCTAGCTGCCCAGCCAATTCAGGTCTTAGTTCGAGTAATCTGCGCTCCCACGGGGGAAAGGAACTGTATTTTTGGCGTAGAAAGTTCAGGAAAATTCGAATTTTCATGGGCACGAATGGTGTTTTACGAAAGTAAGCTGATAGGGTCGCGCGTCGCACGCGATATTGTGGCAGAATCGGAACCATTTCTCCGGAAGCGAGCTCATCTTCCATAAACAATGTGGGCAGCATAGCGATGCAATCTCCCCATAGCACCGCGGCTCTCAATTGCCAGCCGGTGTTAGTTAATATAATTGGGGCAATAGGCCCCTGAATCAACTTATTTCCGTCGAAGAACTCTATCGATGTCGATGGGCTAATGTGATGGTTGTGTGCAAATCGATGATTGATCAACTCGCTTGGGTGTTGCGGTATGCCATGTTTAGATAAATAAGCAGGCGTTGCAACAGCCATTCGCCGTAGCGGCAGCACCTCAACTACCTCAATGTGCCCGCCGTGTTGCGCTTCAGGTTGAAGGCAGATGTCAAAGCCCTCCTGAACAGGGTCGCAAAATCGATCGTGTTGCTGCATTTCAATGCGCAGGTTTTCGTGCTGGCTTTGAAATTCGCATAGATCGCGAGCCAAATAGCGGGCGGTGAACGAGGAAATACAACTGATTCTGAACGTGCCGCTCAACCCCCACTCTACGGAACTGACTTCTGCTTTGGCTTCATCAAGTTCTGCTAATATTGGCAATGTACGCTCATATAGTGCAGTGCCCGTATCTGTAATGCTGAGACGCCGTGTAGAGCGCTGCAATAGTTCTAGTTCTAAGGAGGCTTCGAGCTGATTTATTCGTTTTGCGACAACAGATTTAGACGTATCCATCTGTCTGGCTGCCTCAGCGAAACTTCCAACTTCAATAACCTTCAAAAATGTTCTTAGGCATTCGAGTTCGTTCATAACCTTTATTGTACGCGAATCGCGAACGACATGTGGCTATTTTGCCTGTTTATCAGTCGATATGAAATCAATTATAGTGCTGGTGTACAAGAAATACTGTATCGGTGCCCTCGTTCGACACACTTGCATCTATTCAAAATACCACTAGGAGATTCAGTCATGATTATTAAAAATATATTGGGGAGAGCGACGATTTGCATCGTTAGCTTTGCCAGTATTGCACTAGTTTCACAAAATGCATTTGCAGCTCTTGAAGAGATAGTGGTTACTGCCACTAAGCGTGCAGAGAGTATTCAGGACGTTCCTGTCTCGGTTAGCGCGATCAGCGCTGAGCAGATGGAGACCCTGGGAATAACCGACATGGAAGACCTGTCTCTGTACATCCCAAATTTTGAAATCAACAGCGTGGCAGTTGTTCCAAATCTCTACATTCGAGGGATGGGCGGTGGTCTCACGCACTCTATTGAACAATCAGTAGGTCGCTTTATCGATGATGTCTACATTAGCCGCGGGGTAATCAACCTGCACGGCTTTATGGATCTAGAAAACGTGGAAGTTCTGCGTGGCCCTCAAGGCACCCTGTTTGGTAAGAATACAGTTGGAGGTGCATTGATTCTGAGAACTGGAAATCCTACAGAAACCTTTGAGTCAGGAATAACCGCGAGTATCGGCGATTACAGTACCGTTGGAGGATATGAGGAAGTTGAAGCTTATATCTCTGGTCCGCTAAGTGAGGATCTGAATGGTCGCATTGCAGTTCGTTACCGCGACAAAGAAGGCTTTTATAAAAATCGCTTGAACGGTCCTAACGGGGCTGATCGGACTGACTACGGTATTCGAACCAAACTTGAGTGGACTCCCACTGATCAGCTTACCGCCAATCTAAAGCTCGAATATCAGACCTATGACGAGTATGGTTCTGATGCGGCAGAGTGGGGCGGTGCCGGTGGCCCACCACTGTTTGTATACCAAATGCATTCTCCTCAATTCACACCTGAGTTGGATTGGATGGTCGATTATGATTGCGTATCAGATACCATTGTTAATCGAGATACGACTGGGGATGGCATAGTAGACACCACTGTCAATGCCGGTTCGTTCTGTCCTAATCGCGATCAGACTACGACCAATGTGACCCTGAAAGTTGAATACGAAGTTGAAGGGGGCACGTTTACTTCGATCACGGCCCAGCAGGATTATGATTACGATTACCAATTCTTCGGTCTGGATATGGGGTTGGCACAGGCGTTCAGGGCGACCCGGAATGAAGAGTACAGCGGGTTCAGCCAGGAATTCAGGTTCACCTCCAATGAAAGCGATAGCTACGATTATATTGTCGGCGCTTATTTTGAGGATAGTGAGTTGGCTAGGTTCCAGAGCTCTGATTTTAATCTGAACAACATATTTTTTGATCCCGGCGGCTTATTTCTTCAAAGGAATGAGCCTTGGGAACAGGATACTCAGACGTTTGCTGCCTTTGGGCAACTTCGTTGGCACTTTGCCGACAACATGAGCATGGTTGTCGGTGGCCGATGGGCTACTGAAGACAAAGATTTTGCCTTTGAACGCTTCTTTGATGAATATGCTTCGGATAACCGTTTGAATATTCCCGGTGGCCCTGGTGGTCCACCTATATCAGTAGCGTCAAGCCGTAGCGAAGATAAGTTTACCGGTTCAGTCGCCGTGCGATGGGAGGCTTCAGACGCGGTTATGGCCTACGCCAGCTTTTCTCAGGGGCACAAGACTGGCGGTTTTAGTGATCGTATTGACGGTCCGAGTGCTGACTTTGAGTTTGATGCCGAGAATGTTGATGCCTTTGAGCTGGACGCCAAGATGACCTTGCTTGATGGCAATATGACATTAAACCTGGCGTTGTATCGAATGGATATAAACGGAATGCAGTTATCCACTCAAATACCCGGCGCTATTCCGGCATTTTCTGTCGATAATGCAGCTGACAGCACCAGCCAAGGTCTTGAACTTGATGGAGTCTGGAGTGTGAGCGATGCGTTTACACTGGGTGCCAGTCTGGCCCTTACTGATGCCTCTTATGATTCATTTCCGGGTGCAGAGGCCTGCCCTCCAGGCGTATCGCCTGGTCCTGACGGAACCTGTGACCTGTCTGGTCAATCGCTCATCTTTTCACCTGAAGTCAAAGGGTCTCTGTTCGCGGATTATTATGTTAATGATGTGATTGGGCAATGGGATCTTGCATTACATGCCGATGTGAACTACTCCGATGACGCCTTCACCGATATCTCTTATGGACTGAATACAATTTCGCCCAGCCATACCATAGTTAACGCTGGTCTAAGGTTCGTGTCTCCTTCGGAACGATATAGCGTTTCATTAACGGGTAGAAATCTGGGAGACGAAGCCTACTGTGCTTGGTGTGTTCCTTCAGGTCCAAATATTATCGCGACCATGAATACACCGCGCGAGATTGCGCTCAAGTTTGCGGCAAAGTTCTAGCAGCAAACCCGAATTCTATCAATTATATATGGTTGAGGTAACAGTATGGGAGTTGTAACCCCAAAGAATAAAGAAGTTCTTGATTTTAAAGGTTTGCACCTCTATCACTCGGCACTATCCAATTGTGCGATGCGCGTGAGATTGGTATTGGAGGAAAAAAAGCTCCCCTGGACCAGTCATCATTTGGACATTACCAAAAAAGAACATATCACTCCAGAGTACTTCGGTATCAACCCTAATGGGGTGGTGCCGAGTCTCGTACACGATGGTGTGGTGATCATTGAGTCCGATGACATTATTGATCACATCGACCAGACATTTCCTGATCCGCCGCTTCGGCCTGAATCTGCGGAAGACCTTGAGAAAATGTATTGGTGGATGCGATCAGCGGTGGATATACATGTTCGCGCGGTAAAGACCTTTATTTACTACCACAAGATGCAGGGCAAAATGAAGCAGTCCGAGGAGCAGAGAGAAGCCTATGTGAAGCTGCAAACCAATGAAGAGTTACTCGAATTTCATAGACAGAGTGGCAATGAGGGCTTTTCGCCTGACGAGGCAATGGCTGCAGAACAGACGCTCGACCGATTTTTCGAAGAAGCTGATGCCCGGCTTGCCGATTACGAATGGTTGGTGGGTGATCAGTTTACGCTCGCGGACATCACCTGGGTTCCACTGCATTTCACGTTGTCGGGTGCCGGTTACGATTTCAATCGATACCCCGCGGTTGAAGCCTGGGCGAATCGGCTGCGAGAACGGGAGAGCTTCAAGAAAGGCATTCTCGAATGGTGCCCGGTTTTTTAGAATTAAATACACTTTAACCAGAGATAATAAAGAGTTTAAAACTATGCTTGAGCTATACCATCACGGTTCATCAGTCTGCGCAGCCAAGGTTCGATTCGGGCTGGCAGAAAAAAACATGCAGGCGGATAAATATCATTACATTGATATCCTTGCAGGTGAGCAATTTACCGACGAGTACCTAGCAATTAACCCAAAGGCGGTTGTACCCAGCCTGGTTCACGACGGCAATGTCATCAACGAATCGACAGTAATCCTGGAGTATCTCGATCTCGCTTTCCCAGAGAAGCGGCTGACGCCAGATAACCCGCTCGAATATGTCAAAACGCGCTACTGGACCAAGATCCTTGACGAGTTGCTTCACCCAGCATGCGGAACGCTAACCTTCGCGAGCGCCCATCGCCACATTGTGAAAAAGAACCTGAGCGAAGAAGAACTTAAGGAATTTTTAGCAAGTACTCCCGATCATTCGGTGACAGCAGATTGGGCAGGCTTCAAAAAGCAGGTGGTCAAGTATGGGTTTGAAGCGCCAGGTGCGACCGATAAAGTGAAGCTGTACGATAAATATCTGAAAAAGATGAATGAGGATTTGAAAGGATCAAAATGGCTGGCCAGCGCAGAGTTTGGTTTAGCGGATGTTTCACTAACACCCTATGTTAATCGAGTTGCCATGATGGGCATGAGCGGCTGGTGGGAAGAGGGTCGACTACCCTACCTAGCTGATTGGTGGGAACGTATTCAGCAAGTTTCAACATTTCAATCTGCGATTCTCGACTGGTGCCCAGAAGGCCTCACCAATGATTTGATGACATTCGGATCTCAGAGCTGGCCAGAAGTACAAGAAATCATCGGGCTATCTTAGTAACTACACACAATACAAGGTTTTATATTATGAAAAGACTGGAAGGAAAAGTGGCTGTCGTCACAGGAGCGGCCCAAGGGCTAGGACGCACTTATGCAGTTGCACTGGCTGAGCATGGTGCAAAAGTAGTCGTGACCGATGTTCAGGATACAACAGAAACAGTTGAAGCGATTACCAGCGCTGGTGGTCAGGCGCTTGGGCTTAATGTGGATGTCACCTCAGATGAGTCGTTAGCCGAAATGGTTGTCTCAGCAGAATCTGAGTTTGGGCCTATTGAAATACTAATTAACAATGCAGCGATCTTCGCGGCAATCGAGCTTAAGCCATTTACGCATTTGTCTAATGATGAATGGGATTTAGTGATGCGCGTTAATGCACGTGGACCGTTTCAGGCAACCAAGGCTGTGATGCCCAGTATGCAAAAAAATGGGCGTGGAAAGATTATCAATATTTCTTCAGGAACCTTCTTACGTGGGGCACCGATGTTTGTTCATTATGTCTCTTCGAAGGGCGCGGTGATCGCTCAAACCAGAGCCCTTAGTCGTGAATTGGCCACAGACAATATTTGTATAAACACGATGGTGGTCGGATTTACCGAAAGCGAAGGAGTGAAAGATCACGCTCAGTTGGGCGGTGCGCGCGCGCCAACACTGGCAATGCGAGCAATCTCACGCGAGATGCTGCCAGAGGACTTAGTCGGTACGATGATGTACCTGGCAAGCGAAGACAGCGATTTTATAACCGGGCAAAGCATCAACATTGATGGCGGCGCACTGAATCAATAACGAATTAGGTAGTCAAAATGGCTTCAGAATCATCAAAGACGCAACAATCCCCCATCGATCACTGGATTGGTGGGCAACGGGTTAAACCGACCAGTGGAAAGTACTTCACGATCAAGAACCCGTTAAATGATAGCGGTATGGGTGAAGCTGCGGCTGGTTCAGTTGAGGACGTCAACGCGGCGGTCGAAGCTGCACAGAAGGCGTTCCAATCGTTTCGAAACTCGCTACCCAAGGAGCGCGAACGGATTCTCTGTAAAGCTGCGGAGATTTTGGAAAGAGATAGAAATGAATTCGTAGATATTTTGGTTGATGAAATCGGCTCGCCTATCAAGAAAGCGAATTTTGAAGTAGAAAAAGCGCTCACGCTGTTTAGGGCTGCAGCAGGAATGTCGCGTAACGTCACCGGTAAAACCATTCCTTCTGATGTGCCGGGAAAATTTAGCATGAGCGTTCGCGCGCCGATTGGCGTGGTCGCAGCGATAACGCCTTTTAATGTGCCGCTGATCAAGTGCGTTCGACTAAGTTGCAACCCCATTGGGCTGGGAAACACGGTTGTGATGATGCCTTCCGAAGAGGCGCCAATGATCGCTAATCGCCTGGCTAAATTGTATGAGGAAGCGGGCTTACCAGAAGGTGTCTACAACGTTGTTACCGGGAACGGTTATGAGATTGGCGATACATTGACCACTCACCCGCACGTCAAGATGGTTACGTTCACCGGCTCTTCGGTGGTTGGCCAACACATCCGTGAGCTGTGCGCCAAACATGGTAAGCGAATGACACTTGAGCTGGGCGGCAAAAGCCCGCTGGTCGTGATGGATGATGCCGACATGCAACAAGCGGTTGCCGGTGCGGTGCAGAGCATTTTTATGTATCAGGGCCAGGTCTGCATGGGTGCCAGCCGTGTTTATGTACAACAAGGGGTTTTCGATCAATTCGTGAAAGGTTTTTCGCAGGCAGCCAAGGGTTTACAGGCCGGTGATTTGCGTGACCCGGCAACCATGATTGGCCCGATTATCAGCGAAAGGCAGAGAGGGCGCGTACGAGATCATATTGAGGATGCGCGTGATAAAGGAGCAAAACTCGAAGCAGGCGGCGACTGGGATGAAAATCGCTGTCTACCAACTGTTTTGACCGGCGTTACTCCACAAATGACGGTTTATGCGCAGGAGACTTTTGGCCCCGTCGTTTCAGTCTATCCAATAAAAACCATTGATGATGCAATTGCGGAATCCAATGACTCCAGGTTTGGGCTTTCAGCCGCAATCTTTACCACTAATATTAACGACGCGATGCGCTATGCCCTGGAAGTTGAATCGGGCATGGTGCATGTGAATGGCTCCTCATTGCATGATGAACCGCATGTTCCGTTTGGCGGCGTTAAGGACAGTGGATATGGCCGAGAAGGCACTGAAGAAGACATTGAAGCGATGACCGAATGGAAATGGATTACTATTCAGATGTAACTGCAGTTCATATGTAACAGCACTTAGTATGTAGCGATACGGGCTCGAACCCCGATTAATAACAACCACAAAATAAGAGAATCAGATGAGCGAATTTAAGCACGGTTGGAAGCCACTTGCAGCTGCGACTATTGGCACTATGTGTGGAATATTCACGCTGACCAACTACTCACAGGGTTTTTTTGTTGGTCCGGTTACCACTGAATTCGGTTGGAGCGCCCCGCAATTTTTTCTGAGCTATACCGTTCTGATGTGTCTCGGTCTGCTGACCGGACCGTGGATTGGTTCAATTGCTGAACGGCGTGGGCTGCGCATGGTTGGTATTATCGGTCTTATCGGCCATTCCCTTGGTTACTTTCTTTTGTCGTTCAACACTGGCTCTCTGCCACTTTGGTATTTGACTTGGGCGCTGGTCGCGATTTTGGGGGCCGGATCATTGCCGATAGTCTGGACTGGCGTTCTGAATAATTGGTTTTCCAAACACCGAGGCAAGGCAATTGGAATCACCATGGCCGGAACAGGCCTTGGCGCATTTTTGCTACCCCCGATGGTTGAATATCTAATTTCCAACCATGGATGGAGAACCGCTTATCGCGGCATCGGCATCGGCGCCTTAGTGGTCTCACTACCGATCGTTTTTGCATTGTTCAAGGAAAAGCCAGCGTCTGACGTAGGCTCGCAGGAAGCTGCAAAACAACCCGAAGTCTGGGGCGTCACGCGTGCTCAGGCGATGCGCACAGCTCGATTCTGGATTCTTGGCGCTGTTCTCTTTACTACCGTTATCGTGATCGCGGGCATGTTGTCGAATTTCGAACGCATAATGAGTGAGCGAGGTTTCGAACGGAGTTCCATCGCTCAATTAGCCGCGGTCATGGGCTTGACGGTTATCTTGGGTCGAATTTTGGTAGGCGCTCTGGTCGACCGCTTTTGGGCCCCCGGCGTAGCAGCGTGTTTTTTCGCCCTACCAACCGTGGCCTTGCTGATCCTGATAAATACAGATGTGACATTTATGATGGCCATGTTCATTGGCATTCTAGTTGGCCTTGCCGCCGGGGCCGAACTCGACATGCTCGCCTACTTAACCGGTCGATATTTTGGGCCGGCTCACTACCCGGCAATCTTTGGTGCCATTATCGCTTTCTTCACGGTGGGAGCCGGTATCGCACCACCGCTATTCGGCGGACTTGCGCAGGCTCACGGGGGTTACAACTACGTTCTAACCTTGTCGATAGGCCTGTTGGCTTTTTCAATCCTTTTGTTTCTCGCGCTCGGCAAGTATCCCGATCAGGAAAAAGCCGAGTAGCGCTGGGCCCTATGTTAAAAATCCAGGTGACCTGATTCATGCATTGGTTCCGACCCCTAAATCAAGTCTGGAGGCAGACCGCTTTGCGACGTGATGTTATTAAGCGCAGTACCAAAGTAGGGCTAATAGTAGGCAGTATCTTGACCTTAATTAATCAGGGCTACGACCTGTTAGGCGGAGTGGTTACACCAGAGATGATCTGGCAAATACCACTCACTTATTGCGTTCCTTACTGCGTTTCAACTTACGCAGCCGTGGATGCCATCCTGCAGAGTAATTAGTTGCCAGATAAAAACGACGCTAATTGAGCTAGCTACCATGAATATTTACGCTGAGAAATCTTCAAGAAAGAAAACCATAACAATTACAGAGAGCAATGCAATGTGGTTTGAGCCACCTTGCATGCAACCAAACGATATCGCTTTTCGGAGTATCTAATGAAACTAAAATTAATTTTCCTATTACTGCTTGGCACCCTGCAGAATACCGCTTGCCAAGCGAGTGAATCGAATAATGATGTCCAGTCGAACGACCTCAACGAAGC
>CAJQNY010000266.1 GCA_905479805.1 uncultured Arenicella sp. | reverse complement strand
CGTTTGTTTAATCCCAACTCCTCGTGCAGTGAAACGGCCAACTCTGCTTTTGTGATCGCCATAATATTTTTCTACCAAAGTAACCCTACTTAGTGAACCCCTATGCCGCATTGCTTCTTACAAACAACCCATTACTACGGCATAAACCTAACCTACCCAACAGCCTTAACTTCGAATCTCTGCATCAAATTCATTTTGCAGTATCTGCAAAGCCTTTTGAAACGCTGACTCAGCTTCTTCATCTGTCATCGTTCGATCTTTATGTTGCAATATCAAGCTTAGGGAAACACTCTTACTCCCCGCGGGAACCCCGCTGCCCTGATATACATCAAACACCACGGCCTTACTAAGTGCTTTACCCACACTCGCTGATACTGTGTTTAACAACTGCGATACCGCTAGATCCTCACTAACAACAACTGAGAGATCACGTTTTATGCTTGGGAACTTCGACACCCCTTGATAAACCGGCAACTGTGCTTGGAGAGCTTTGTTTAAATCTAGTTCAAAAACAAATATATCAGCGGTGAGGCCATACTGTTTTTGCAGATTAGGATGAAGCTTTCCAAGGTATCCAAGTCGCTCTTCAGAACCATCATTATTACTACGAGATACCTGACAAACTTGACCTGGATGCAGAGAAACATGCTCGAACTCATTAAATATAAAGGGTTCTTTTTGACCCGTCAAGTTGAGTAAGGCTTCTAAATCGGCTTTTACATCATAAAAATCAACACTTTGTGGCTTAGAAATGCCCCATTGAGCATCGTGTTTTGGCCCCATGATCACACCGGCTAAGCGTTGAACTTCGTCAAAACCGTCTGCGCTTAAATGGTAAGACGCACCAATTTCAAACAAACGAACCCTTTCGTGCTGTCGATTTGCATTGAATTGCAGGGCGTTCATCAATCCCGGCAATAGGCTGGTTCGCATCACTGACATGCTGTCGGCTAAGGGGTTGTCCAAAGCCACCGGCTTCTCGTCACCAAAGCGGCTTTGTGATTCAGGGTCAATAAAGCTATAAGTAATTGCCTCGTTATAATCACGTGCAATTAGTGTTTGCCTCACCTGCCTAATTCCTACGGAGTCTTCAGATGCTGTGATAGAAGTCGGTGCTATCCGTGGCAACGCAGTCGGTATATTAGCGTAACCTTTTACCCGGGCTACCTCTTCTACCAAATCTGCTTCGTAGACAATATCAAAACGATAACTGGGTGGCGATACGCTCCAGCCTGAGTCAGTGGTTTCCACCGAATCAGCAATTCTGCCCAGTATTCCGCCTACTTCATCTTGCTCTAAAGACATACCCAACAATTGCTCCAAGCGCTTAAGCCTGACTGCAACCGGTGGCTTTGCCGATAACCCCGACTCATTTTTTTGTTCACAAACCGGACCCGTCTGACCACCACATATCTCAAGTACTAATTCTGTAGCACGTTCAATTGCTGCATTTGGCAGCTGGGGATCCACGCCGCGTTCAAAACGATGCGAGGACTCGGTATGCAAACCATAGCGCCGTGCTCTACCGGCAGAAACTCTACGCGTGAAGTGTGCTGCTTCTAATACGATATTTGCGGTCGAATCGTCGATGGCGCTTTCCAGCCCACCCATAACACCCGCGATGGCAATAGGCCCTTTGCTATCAGCAATAACTAAGGTATCACCGTCCAAAGTGGCTTCACTGTCATCCAATAGTTTGATGGTTTCGCCAACCATTGACTGTCGAACTATGATTTTTTCACTGAGTTTATTCTGATCAAAAGCATGCATGGGTTGACCCAGCTCCATCATCACAAAATTAGTGATATCTACAATGGGGCTAATCGGCCTAACACCACTACGGCGAAGGCGCTCTTGCATCCAGATAGGCGTAGTCACATCTTGACTGATTCCTTTAATCACTCGCCCGAAGTACCGCGGGCAAGCTACGGCATCGACAAGTTCAATTTCGATTGTGTCATCAACACTAGCCGTTACATTCTCAATATCGACAGGATGGTAATCGCCATTCGCCAAAACTCTCAACTCCCGAGCGATGCCTTGCACACTGAGGCAGTCTCCACGGTTTGGAGTAAGATCGATATCAATCAGCGAGTCGTCTAGATTCAGATATTCATCAATACGCTGACCAATTTCAGCATCATCATCAAGCTCTATCAGCCCTGCTGAGCTTTCTTCAAGACCTAATTCTGAAGCGGAACACAACATACCATTCGACTCTATTCCTCGGACCTTAGCTTTCTTGATTTTTAGTCCATTAGGTAACTTAGCGCCAACAGTAGCAACGGCTACCAAAAGGTCAGCCCGTACATTTGCGGCACCACAGACGATATCGAGTACCGAATCGCCAATATTCACCTTAGTTACATTTAGTCGGTCTGCATCAGGGTGTTTTTCTACTGAAACAACCTGTCCCACCACTAAATTATCAATACTCCCAGCCATTGCCTGAACGCCATCAACCTCAAGCCCTGCGTTGGTCAAACAATCAGCGATTGCTTGAGTATCTAAGTCGACACCCACCCAATCTCGTAACCATTGCTCACTAATAATCATTTGAACTGCCTCAAAAAGGTTAGGTCGTTATCAAAGAACAAACGAAGATCATCAACGCCATAACGAAGCATGGCTAATCGCTCAACCCCCACTCCGAAAGCAAAACCTGTGTATTTTTCGGAATCGATACCCACATGCTTGAACACTTCTGGATGAACCATGCCGCTGCCTAAAATTTCAATCCAACCCGTATGCTTACAGACACGACAACCCTGTGCATGGCCATCTGCATCGGCACAAAATACACAACTGATATCAACTTCCGCTGACGGTTCAGTAAAAGGAAAATAGGATGGGCGTAGGCGAATTTGTAAATCCGCTTCAAAAAATTGTTTAAGAAAATGTGTTAGCACACCCTTGAGGTCCGCAAATGAAATCCCTTCATCAACCATCAAGCCTTCCACCTGATGGAACATGGGTGTATGCGTTACATCTGAATCACAGCGATAGACACGTCCAGGCGCGATAATATTAATCGGTGGTTGTTGGTCCAACATGTAACGAACCTGAACGGGTGACGTATGAGTCCGTAGAAGGTTGCTTCCACCGACGTAAAATGTGTCGTGCATTGCCCGAGCAGGATGCTCTGCGGGAATATTCAAGGCTTCAAAGTTATGGAAATCGTCTTCGATTTCCGGGCCTGTAGCCACCCCAAAACCCATCGCAATGAATATATCCTCGATCCGTTGCATAGTTCGCGTTACCGGATGCAATCCACCCGTCTTACTGCCTCGGCCCGGCAATGTCACATCGATCTTTTCTGCAGCAATGGCTAGCGCAAGCTCTTCCAATTCAAGCGCGGTCCTTTTGTTGTTTAATAATTCCGCGACTTCTTGTTTTATTTGATTAACTAAATCACCAAACTTCGGACGCTCGGCTGGTGGCAATCCGCCAATCTGCTTCAATTGGCTGGTCAACTCACCCTTTTTACCTAAAAACTGAACACGTAAATCCTCCAACACGGTAGGCTGTTCAGCCGCATTGATAGCGTCCTTTGCTTTTTGCAAAATGTCGTTTAAATTTCCGTCCAGAGAGTCGGCCATAGTTGTGTCGCTATTTTAGGTGTCAGAATATTTATTAAGGTCGTAGCTTGGCATAAAAATTAGAAAAAAAAGGAAGGCCAAGCCTTCCTTTTTTACTTCGTTGCTTAAAAGCTAAGCGGTACGATTAGGCAGACTTAGTATCCATACCGAGGGCCGCTTTGGCTTGCTCGGCAATCTGGGTAAAGGCCACGGGATCGTGAACAGCAATATCAGCCAATACTTTTCTATCTAGCTTGATCTCAGCTTTTAATAAGCCGTTAATGAAACGGCTATAATTTATACCGTTCATTTTAGCCGCAGCGCTAATTCTGGTAATCCATAAACGACGGAATTGACGCTTACGTTGACGACGGTCACGGTACTCGTATTGACCAGCACGTGTAACGGCTTGCGTTGCTACGCGAAAGACGTTTTTACTACGACCACGATAGCCCTTAGCTTGGCTAATGACCTTCTTATGTTTTGCTCTGGCGGTGACGCCACGTTTTACTCTAGGCATTTCTCAATCTCCTCAAATCTATACTAATTGCGTAACGCTAGCCGCGTTATGCATATGGCAACATACGTTGAATTAACTTGGCATCAGGAGCCGCAGCTGTAGTCTGATGACGCAAATGACGTTTCCGCTTAGTGGATTTCTTGGTCAAAATATGACGCAAGTGCGATTGAGAGCGCTTGAACTTGCCGCTACCCGTTTTCTTAAAGCGCTTGGCAGCGCCACTGTTACTTTTAATTTTAGGCATAATTTCCTCAGGCGCATAACGCCGGTTGCCGTTTCATTGATAACCGATAGAAGTTTAAAAGTTGACTTCTCCGGTCCGTTCTCTTGTTAGGAAACCCTAACTATTTGA
>CAJQNY010000265.1 GCA_905479805.1 uncultured Arenicella sp. | reverse complement strand
GCTATACTCAATCTCACAGCTCTGCAGATGCGACAGAGGTGGAGAATGCGGTTTCACTCTACTACGCGGTTCGGGATGATTTCCGTTACGATCCCTATCAAATTGACATAGAGCCAATCGGTTTTATGGCATCGACCACACTTGAAAAAGGCTATGGTTGGTGTGTGCCAAAAGCCGTATTGCTGACGGCTTGTTACCGCGTACTTGGAATCCCCGCACGTCTTGGATTTGCAGATGTTCGCAACCATTTAACATCAGAGAAGCTGCGCGAGGAAATGCAAACTGACATCTTCATGTGGCATGGCTATACCGACGTTTTTCTTGAAGGGAAATGGGTAAAGGCTACTCCCGCCTTTAATATCGGTTTATGTGAGAAAGCCAACATTCATCCTCTGGAGTTTGATGGCACAAAAGACTCGATTTACCATGAGTTCGATAAAGCAGGAAACCAGCACATGGAATACGTCAAACATCATGGCGTGTTTGATGATTTACCCTATGACCAAATACTGGCCACCTTTCAACAACACTACACCAGCGTCTTGGAAGAGTCGCCTACAAAAGGGGTTTTCGAAGATGATGTGGCTAGAGAAAACCCAAGCTAAGGTTACACCCTCCTAATTTTAGGGCGCAGAACCTCTCCACAAGCCTTCCCACGGCTAAGATTAATTTTACTTAACAAACGTCTAAATTCACTCGAATGGGTGAAGCGAATGATAATTCCTTTGTGATAGCTTAACCATGCAGCAGGGCAATCTTGTCTGCGTTTGTTAAATGGAAACTATAAAAGGAGATTTATCATGTTAAAACCAAACGAGTTTTTAAAAGACTTAACTATTCATCACTCTTATCAGCCTCAGTTAGTTAGATGGTTGCGACCATGGCGGTTAAAAACCTACGTCGATATTCTAATTGTTGTTGATACCGAAATATCGATCGCGGCTGCAAACACATTCGGCATTGCATCGGTGATCGATTTGCTTCGTAACACGCAAGTTGGCTGTATGAAGTTTAGAGTAGATATCGCGGTTCGCAGTAGCGGCGCGTTTTCTGTAACGGCTAACCCCAGTGCTGAGCAAGCCAAATATACTGGGTTTCGGTTTAATTCTAACCATGGCGGCTCATCCGTGATCAATAAGTACGAACAAATCTGGTGTTTTGGCTTTAAGCCCAATAATTCTGGGAGTTCAGACGACAGTATTATTGATCAAAATTTTGCCTTGCCAGCATCTAACGCTGAATTGGAAGTACTGGATGGCTGGATGACAGAAAAGAAAGGAGGAGTTTTTGGAACCGGTGATCACCATTTTTTGGGTGCGTCAATGTGCCGAAAAATCCCTCGTCTTGGAACAATGCGACGATGGACTAACGCTGATGGTGTGCCGCCGATTGGTTCACCTGATCGCATCGATACACTTCGTCCACCCTCAGCCGCTTACTTACCTGGAGCGCCAGGCGGGCCACTCGCAATGGGTAATTCACCGCACCAAGGTGATCTTACCGTGCAGCCGATTCGTTGGACTAGCTGGAGAAGTTTCTATACACCCTTCTATAAAAAGAAACGTCCTCACCCAGTTTTGTGTCACCCCACATTAGGCCCAATAGATGTGATGCCAGATCATGCACACGAAGGTCTATGCGTCCCGGCGCCAAATTTAAATGCCACAAAACAGTTCAACCGTGAGTTGGAATATCCAGATGCTGTTGGTGGTGGTAACAAACCGGAACCAGAGGTCATCGCTTATGGGAGCAATTTATCTCAACCACCTTATAATTTTGTCAAGGGCAATCAACCCGCACGCACCAACAACCCCATGATCGCTGTATACGACGGTCATAAAGCGGGGGTTGGCCGCGTTGCCACCGATTCAACATGGCATCACTGGATGGATGTAAATATTGATAACCTAAAAGCGGCTAATAATGATGACTGGAAGAAAATAAGCCGTTATTTTATTAACCTAGCAGTTTGGTTAAACCCTCCAGGCTATTCGACTCGTTGCTTTTACCTATCCGTCATAACCAGTCATATTCAAGCCGTTGGTTTTCAAGAGTATAGCTTCACCGCAAGACGTCGAGAATTGGGTTTAGCTCTCTCAAACCATCTTAAACTTGTGTATGGACCTTGCTGGGTAACAGAGAGAATCTGGGATCTAGTTTGGGAGTTGGAACTCATACCCCGGTCTCGTATCCCTGAGCTAATTAAATCTCTTGACGAGCTAGAAATAGATACAAATGACCTGGAGAACTTGGTTCTTGGGAATATGGTTAAAGCTACTCTTGAGCAAGCGGATCAACTAAAGGCGACCTCTTTCGATGACAAAAAAACCAAGCTAAAGTCTTTGGAGAAACCTGAGAAATTGTTCGCGGAACCGATTGCCTCCGCATTCAAAGATTTCTCTAAGGATATAAAACTCAATCAAAAGTATCGCAAGAAATTGGAGGCTGCGTTTAAGTAACAGACCGTTTTAGAATCAAAACATTTTCTTAGTTAGGGCTCTCTGGGATTCAGTATTACTTCCAGAGAGCTCTACATTTTTCTAATACGGTAAACCCGCCTAACCGGTCTTTGCCGCTGCATTTTCCGTTGTCATCTTATCCATAGTCTTTAGTTCAAAGTCACTGGCATCATGACGCTCAGGCAGTTGTTCCTCGGGCTCCCCCCAAACACGGTTCACCATACGACCACGCTGTATGGCTTTGCGTGACCGAATTTGGTCTGCCCAGCGATTAACATGTTCATAGGATGCTGCATCTAAAAATTCTGCTGCGTCATAGACAAGATTAGCCACCACCGCTCCATACCACGGCCATATGGCGATATCAGCAATGGTGTATTCATCGCCACACATATATTCATTGTCGGCTAAGTGACGATCCAACACATCCAGTTGCCGTTTCACTTCCATGGCAAACCGATCAATACAGTATTCAATCTTCATGGGCGCATAGGCGTAGAAGTGACCGAAGCCTCCTCCTAAATAAGGCGCGCTGCCCATTTGCCAAAACACCCAGCTCAAACACTCTGTCCTACCGGCAATATCTGTAGGGATAAACGCATCGAATTTTTCAGCCAAGTAAACCAACATAGACGCACTTTCAAAAATTCTGAGCGGCTTATCAGCGCTGTGATCAACCATCGCCGGAATTTTTGAATTGGGATTAACATCAACAAAACCGCTACCAAACTGGTCACCTTCAGTGATATTGATAAGGTGAGCATCATATTCAGCACCCACCTTACCGATGGCCAATAACTCTTCCAGCATGACGGTCACCTTCACGCCATTGGGAGTTGCCAACGAATACAGTTGAATAGGGTGCTCTCCTACTGGAAGCTCTTTGTCGTGAGTAGCGCCCGCCGTCGGGCGATTGATATTGGCAAATTTTCCACCGTTTTCAGTCTTCCATTTCCAAACTTTAGGGGGCGCATATTCAGGCTTATCAGTCATTATTTATCCATTAATGTTTAGTTACATCTTCGTATAACACTGATAGACCCCATCAACGAGCTATTTCTTTCAAATCGGAAAGTGAAAAGGACAATACGCGGTGCTAACGATTCACCAAATAAAGAAAGCACAGCTCCTTAAGGCAATAATTACTGTTTTGTAACTAAAAATCACTATAAATCAATAATTAATGGTTGTTATACAATAACTATTGATTTACCGTACAGAAATCCAAATAACTATATAGTCAGAAAAAATGAACAAGCCTTCCAAGATTTACCAATTGAGCTCAACAATGTCTCGTTTTTGTTTACTGCTAATGATCATCATCCCAAGCTATATAAGCTGGTTTTGGTTTACCTTTGAACAGCACACACACGACTTGTCTATTGCGCGACCTTCAGTGTTAATAGACATGCAATTCATCCAAACCTATCAATTGGTCATTGCGTGGATATACAGCTTACTCGTTGCAGGAGTCTTGATTTATGGCCTGTTCAAACTGAGAAAACTCTTCCAGCTATTCTTAACTGGCACATTTTTCAGCGACGAAGCAGCAAACCACCTTCATATATTCGGCTTAATGCTCTTCGTAACCGCGCTTCTTAAACCCTTAACCAGTGCAGTACTAAGCTTACTACTAACTATGGGCAACCCCGTTGGCGAGATGTCGTTGATCGTTGAATTTGGATCAACCGAGCTATTTACTATTTTCATTGCTGGCACATTTATGGCCATTACCTGGATTCTGCGAGAAGGGAATAGACTCGCCAAAGAAAACGCGGAGTTTGTTTAGTCATGGGCATTATTGTAAACCTCGATGCGATGCTGGCACGTCGTAAGAAACGTTCTAAGGAACTTGCAGAATTCGTCGGCATTACAGAGCAGAATATTTCTTTGCTTAAAACCGGTCGTGTAAAAGGCATACGCTTTAACACCTTAGAGAAGATTTGCCAGTTCCTCGACTGCCAACCAGGAGATATTTTAGAGTTCCAAACTGATGAACTCAGTGACTCATCTTAAGGCCTCAATGCAGCTCATTAATTGAATTACTTAAACCACAGATAACGAGAGACAGCGCTGAGCGCTGATTGTAAGAGCTGAATAAACCCGCAAAGAGGTTAATCAGCTCGCCTTTTTTTCAAAACAAGAGAACTATCTATGCACCCTTCATCACTTCGCATTTTACGCCGCTTCCTAGCAATACTAGGTCTGAGTATATTTTTAGTTGCTTGTGCCGGAATGCCTATATCCAGCATGTTCAAACTTAGAAACCTCAATCCCTTAGAAACAAACCCGGCCGATATTCGCATTGCTATCATCACTCATAAAGCGGTTACATTTAGTGATGGAGCAACCAGCCTCTCGATTGGATTCGAGTCAGAGATAGCTGAACATAACTTTCTAAATGTATACAAAGCTAGTTTAGAAACGAATCCTCCGGTCAATATTCTTCAAGAGCACCGCGGAGATAACGAAAACATTACGCTGTTCTACTTGGCGCCCGACGCAGCCGCAGGCATGCAGCAAACGCAAAACCGTATTAAGACCATCAGACAAGCTGATATTGAAGGCAGCGGAAGCCTTTCAATTAGTATCAATACTGCCTGTTTTCAAGAAGCCAAACCTAAGTCGTTATCAGCCAGCATATTTGCCATGTTTGATAAGGAACAAGGATATATATTGATGAATCGGGGCCTCGACTTATTTGAAGTTGCCGAACGTGAAGGACAACAAGAGTTTTGGGTTGAGTGCTAAGCGTTAGCGCATTAGTCATGCTTTTTGAGCACACCTACTAACAACTTAGGAACTCAGGCTAACACTCGTACTATCATTCACGCATAGCTGTTAATATTGGAGCATGCTACTTATTGAAGCTTTTTTCCGTTTTGGGTCGATAGGCTTACTCTGTGCCATCGGCCTATTGATTTTACGCGATGGCCGTAATAACTCGGCTTTACTATTTGCCTTGCCTCTTATCATTTCTGTTATTTGTTTATTTCTCTCTACTGGTTCTGAGAATCTAATCGTAACCGGCCCTCTTGCCGTTGTACTCAGGCTCATTGATATGATGGTATTCGTGTTTGCGTGGTGGTTTGGCCTGGCTCTATTTGATGACGATTTTCACCTAGGGATCAAAGAGTGGTCGATAGCAATTTTCTTTGCCTGTATCTTAGCCCCAATGAGGCTCTACCATCAGGGCTTTGATGTGCCGTACAAGCCGGAGTATGACTACATCATCTCAGTTTTAACACTCTTGCTTTTAGCTCACCTTGCTTACAAAGCAATACTAGGTAGACGCGAAGATCTCATCGAGAATCGACGCAGAGTACGGGTCTTGTTTGCGGCAGCGATTATAGCCATCTCAGCTACGTCAGTAGTCATGGAGGTTGTTTTAGAGTCGCTGGGCCGAAATTCGCAGTGGTCTATGTTTGTCACCTATGTCGTGACGTTCTTTTTGAGTATATGGGCGATTCTATGGCTAAGCAGGCTACACCCAGAGCACATGGCATTTCGATCCACTGTTGATACCAGCAATAAAATGATTAGTGACCCGCTTGATGCTGTGCTGCGCGACCGCCTGATAAAAGTCATGCAGCAAGACCGAGCCTATGCCGAACACGGGCTTTCTATCGGCGACTTGGCAGATAAAGTAGAACTCCCTGCTCATCAATTGCGCAGTTTGATTAATCGTTCTATGGGTTATCGGAACTTCTCTGCGTTTCTAAATCACTATCGATTAACCGAAGTTAAAGCCGCATTGGCCGATAAAAATAAGAGTAGAACACCTATTTTGAGCATTGCCCTGGATGCAGGTTTTTCCTCATTAGCGCCATTCAATCGTGCCTTTAAAACTAATTTCGGCCTAACCCCGACAGAATACCGCACGCAAAGCACCTCTGAATCAACGGACTGAAAGTACCTGAAATGGCGATTTAGTACGGTTACCGCTGATCGAATTTGAAAAAACCTCCTCGATTTATTAATCGATCACCCTTTTTCAGTTCTGCGCAGATAAAACCTCCCGCATTCCTTACTCTGATCTCACGTTAATAGTTCAACAACTTGTGAGGTTACAATTATGGAATTCACCATCAATGCATTAAACAGCTTCATCACCAACCTACCCATGGGAATTGAAGTTGAGGGTATGCGATATGTTATCGGTGTCGGCAGCATCTACCTTCTCACATGGATAATATTCGCTGGCGTCTTGAAAAATCGAAGAATTCGCAAAGCATTGCCAAGCCAATTGCGTATCAAACAGACGATTCGTGAAATGCGTAATTCGGTCCTATCCATCATCGTATTTATCTTTGCCTACAGTATTACTAATTACGCCCTAGAGGATTATTTTGGCGGGCCTGTCTTTAAAATTTATTCAGATGTTGCAGAATACGGATGGGCCTACTTGGTTTTTTCCGTAGTTCTTTGGACTATTGGCTTGGATACATACTTCTATTGGACGCATCGCTTCATGCACCATAAGAAGTTTTATAACTTCTTCCACCGAACGCATCACCGCTCGCACAATCCTTCTCCATTTACGGCTTATTCTTTTGCACCACCTGAAGCCGTATTGGTCTACCTGTTTGTGCCTATATTTTTTACCCTGGTGCCAATGCACACAATGGCTTTTGGCGCGGCAATGCTCATTCAAACCACGCGCAATGCGATGGCACATTGTGGTTATGAACTATTCCCAAAAGGTTGGGCACGCCACCCAATATTGGGGATCTTCGCAACGGTTACTCACCATGATCTCCATCATGAAAAAAGCCATGGCAACTATGCATTCTATTTCACCTTTTGGGACAGAGTTATGGGAACAGAGCACCCAGAATACTTGGAACGATTCGACCGAGTAACTCAAGGAACCAATAGGCAATCCAATGCCCTCGCTCAAGGCACTGATGAATCAACGCAGCCAACAACGTAGGTCTAAATCAACTAATAGAGCAAAGCTTCCTATGCTCATTTTGAAAAAGCATGACAATGCCGGCCTATGTCGCTATTATTTTGCCATCCCAACGCAAAAACAAGGTATAGGAATGCGCAAAGCTTTATACATTCTTGGAGAACTGGCAGACGAAGATCTTAGCTACCTTTCAAAGACCGGTGAAATGATTGAATTAGCTTCTGAGGAGCAATTGATCTCAGCCGGAGTACCGGTAGAGGCTCTATACATAATAACCACAGGGTCTTTGGAAGTCAGGCTGCCCGACGGCACTGGCTTAGCAAAACTTGACGCAGGTGATGTGATCGGTGAAATGTCATTTGTGCAAAGCCAAGCGCCCGAAACCAATGTCGTCGCGAGCCAAACTAGCCGAATATTAGCTATTCCGCGGAGTTCATTACTCGAGGAGTTAGAGCGTAATTCCGCATTTTCAGCGCGTTTTTATAAAGCGTTAGCGACTTTTCTTTCTGATCGGCTTCGCAACATGACGAATAAAGGTAATCAAAGTGTTGATGACTCTAAGCTAGATATCATGCACCTAGATGATCAAAAAATGAAACAAATGATCGCAAGATTAGACAGGTAGATTGTAGGCATTTATAATTGATCTGACAGTCAGTCTTTTACCCTAAACGGGTTCCTGACACACTATTCTCCCCATGCTATTCGATTTTCAAGTTAACTCATCACACGTGTTGGTTATCCAGCTTTAGACGATCTGACATAAATCGCAAACTTTTGAACATAGAGAGCTTGATTAGCTCTCCCTATAATTCCTCGCGTGTTGAGTGTTACTGCACTTGATAATATTAATTAACCTAACGCCCGAGAAATTAAAAATGAAAAAAACAAACTTACTAGCTGGTTTAGCTACCGCCTTACTACTTGTTTCAACCACGTTTAGCTTCGCTGCTGATGAAACACAACAAGATGCAAATGGTGTAATTCTATCTGGCCATGATACTGTTGCTTACTTTACTGAAAACAAGGCCGTTAAAGGCTATGCCGGAATTTCAGCAATGCATGATGGTGCGATCTACCACTTCAGCTCTGAAGGTAACCGCGACCTATTTAACGCTAACCCATCAAAATACGCCCCACAATATGGCGGCTTCTGTGCATATGGCGCAGCAATTGGCGCAAAATTCCCAATTGACCCTGCAGTTTTCGCGGTTGTTGATGACAAACTCTATGTGAATAATAGTGCCGCAGTTTCCAAAATTTGGACGGCAAAACAATCTAAAGCGATTACGCTTGCTGACAAGAAATGGTCAACAATCAAAACATTGGCTTCTAACGACCTAGAAGCAGATGACGACCTAGAAGACGACTAAATTTTACTTTTGATAAGAGTGCTATTAACGCACTGAACAGCGACTCCTTTTGTAGGCGTTGCTGAGATCACCAACAAACCCCGGCCCTAGCAGCTGGGGTTTGTTGTTTTTGAGAATCTTAAATGGATGAAGCTTACGCCCCTATAATAAAAAAAGATCGTTAGGGGGGAGAACACATAAAGGGTGCCACACCTTGAATATTTTTTGTGTGAATTACTGCCCAAGTTGAACGTCTTAAGCTGAACCAACAAATTAAAGTCCAATATTCTCGGATAAAAACGCCAAACATATAAAATTAAATCCCAGCATCTTTGAGCGCCTTCTCCCGTTCAATCACTGCTTCCTGAATTGTATCTTCTACGGCTCTTGCTTTTTCCATAGCCTCTAATTGAGTTTCAAACGCATTGGGGACTTGACCCTGTTTTACTTCTGATGATTCTTTAGGAGAATCGCACGCGACAAGCAAGATACTCGCCATCAACAATATCGAATATGCGATTATTCTTGCCGAATTACTCAGAACGCTATCTCCTTTAATCGAGTGTGTGAATTTGTATCGGCAATATCGATTATTCATTCTTTTCTTTCCACTTTGCCCATGGATCTGGAGAGTCGCCTTGCGGTTTCCTTTTCACCACCGGCGCATGCTCCACTTTCCTCCGCGAGACTTTCATACCCGGCTCAGTCGGTTGATATCCCGATTCAGGGTCATCAAAAAACTCCTGATCTTCTTCGGATAATTTTTCAGGCAGACGAGCACCGGTATCTAATGCGATGGGCCGCTCGCGGGGAGGCAAATTAAAGTCTTCGTCAGTAGGTCTTGGCAGGTTTTTGAATCGATACAAGTAGAAAGCCTCTACTCTATTTCTCGCCCATTCTGTTCTGCGTAAAAACTTCAAACTTGATTTAATGCTTGGGTTGCTCTTGAAGCAATTAATATTAATCTGGGTCGCCAATACTGAAAACCCATAGTACTCAACTAACTCCGTGAGAAGCGTCTCTAATTTAATGCCGTGAAGAGGGTTATTTTTCTGTTCTTCGCTCATAGTTAATAATTAATTGTGTGATCTATCAGGTGTAAACATTATTCCCAATGCTGTCGTGGAGTAACTATAGTAATGCATATTGAGTCAGTGTACTTCGAGTTGAGTAATTATTCGCTTCACACCAAGTGCTAACCTCGGCAATTTCGTTGGAGTACTTTTCTTTCAATTCCAACAACTGAGATCGATGCTCGTCGATAGTAAATTCCATATCGGGATTCTTGGCGTGTCTTTTGAAAAGATCACTCTCCAAAATTCTTCGTTGATCTTCTGCAGTGATACCGAGCGCTAAGTGCTCGACCGATGCCGACAACACTGCACTCGGACTTTCGAGTAATTGGTCAGACAATACTGGCTTTAAATTAGGGTGTACTGTTGCGGCGTGCTCAAATAACCGTATTTGCGACAACCAGAGTACCGCAATTGCTTGAGCACCCGTCAATGAATCAATATTTAAGGACTCCATACCTTGGATAGCTTTAATTCTAGGCGACATTTCTCGCGCAACATGGCTCGCCCATTGCCGCCGTTCGTCTGATTTTAACGAAGCCACCATATAGTCTTCAAAATTTGAGTAGAGCAGTATCCCTTTAGATAAAGGGCTCGACTCCATAATCTCTGGGATTGAATAGTTGATCGGCACATTGCCTTTTAATACTACGGACTCATTTGATTGATATTGCCGGCTCAATAAGCACCACAAGGCTTGTAATGCTCGTACCCGATCTTTGTCTTGATTGGCGTTGGGCGACCGCGGTGTTGCGGTTAACTGTCGCAGAGCAAAGGGTTCACGAATGACTAAACTATCACCAGGGTTATCTAAAGACCTAGAAAGCAGTGTCGAACCACAATGTGCTATCTGAAAAATGCAATGAGGCGATGGTAATTCCTTTTTGTTCTCTTCCACCATCCTAACGATATCGCCGAGTGGCACGGCCCAAGCTTGTTCGCCCTCTGTCACTATGCGATTCGGCAGTGTAAATATTGAATCTAAATAAGTCTGACGTGTCATGCGCACGAAAATCAAGTTAGGGCCTTCAAACCTCACTGGGAAGTATTCTGGCGACGCTAATATCTGCTCTATTGTTAATGACACGATCTGGGTCGACTCAAAATTGTTGATTATTCGGGTAATGAATTATACTCCTCGGTAATCCGCTTTCCTAATAGCCATGACCACGAACCTCGTAAATATACAACTCCCTGTTTTAGAACGCCCGCTGGTGCAAATTGAGCCCGTGTCTTCCGAACTCGAATTGCTAAAACTCGAGACAGAGAATGTTCTTTCCTTGTTTAAACAACATGGTGGGATTCTGTTCCGTGGCTTCAAAGTAGATCTCTCTGCGTTTTCCAGCTTCACAGATCAATTCTGTACACACTACGTTAGTAACGAAAGCCCAGGGCGAGAAATGTTAAGCGAAGACGGTCGAATTCAGACCGTCAATATAGGCGAACGCCACTTTCCTTTACACCCTGAGATGGCTCGGGAACCATGGCAACCGGATGTAGCTTGGTTCAACTGCGAATCTCCTGCACAAATTCAAGGAGAAACGAATGTCTGTGATGGTATAGCCGCAGCAAAGGCGTTTCCCAAAGAACTCACAAAATTTTTAGCTAAAAATAAGCTAGCGCACACCCTTCCTACTACACTTGCCTGGTGTGCCAATTACCTAAAGAAACCTAATCTAACGATTACTGAACTCAGTAAATACTCTACTGACGAATTACGTTTTGAGATAAAAAATGGCGAGCTGCTCAGAACTTATATCCGACCCATGCTGCATAAACCGATGTTTAGTGAAGAATGGGCCTACGGCAACTTTCTGGTCTTCGCACGTAAGCAACTCGGCATACGGAATTTCCCTACCTTAGGCGATGGAAGCGAAGTTCCCGATGAAATAGTTGATGAGATAGAAAGAATCAGTAACTCGCTAGCCTTCGACATAAAGTGGCAGAAAAATGACTTAGTCATGCTAGACAATACTCGGTTTATGCATGGTAGAAATCCAATTGGCGACCCACAAAACAGGCGCATTTATACCCAGTTTGGGTACATAAAAAACAATTGAGAAACGAAATTGTGAGCGATATACAAGGAGATCATAGCAATTAACACCTCTGTACTGATCTCGAAACACCATAGGAAATGAACGACATGCGGAAGCTTAAACTGGTAACACTACTATTTTTCTCCATATTATCCATCCCGATCCAAGCAAGTGATGCAGGGTTTGATTATGAGAGCTTTGTCAGCGCCTATTTTGCCGCGTGGCTGAATGTACAGAAACCGAACGCGCAACCGACAGATTTGGAAAACTATTTAGAGTTTTTCACAGATGATGTGGGCTACCAACACTTGCCCTACTCAAATGATGACAGCCGTCTTCCTGATGGTAAAGAAGCAATGCGCAAGGGCATGAGTTACTACCTCGGCAAGCATTCAAAATATTTGGCAACATTGAATAACCAGAGTTACGGATATAATGTCATCGTAATTGAGTACACCTCCAATTCGGAAGGGATTCACCCTGACACAGGCGAACTCGCAACCAATGAAAGTAAAGTTTTGGAAATATTAGAACTAGACGATGATAAAATTTCGGTTCTACGCCACTATAGCGAATGAAGTTTTAACTACCTCGACTACGGATTTAGATTATGAAATGCACTTCCTGTAAAGCTGGCAAACTTAACCCAGCATATCTCGAACCCCTGTTGCCATGCCACAGTTGCTCTAACTGCAGTGGAAAATTGGTGATGATGACGGATTACCTTCGATGGAAGGATTTGGATCAAGAGGCGTATTTGAAAAGTGACACTGCCCCTGAAGTCGTCGCTGACGATACTTCAAAGGCAATGCTATGCCCTAAAACTGGAAGGTTAATGACCAAATACCTTATCTCAAAAGATTCTGATCATCGCTTAGATCTCAGCCCAACTATTAATGCTATCTGGATGGATGCTGGGGAATGGGAATTAATCAAAGCCAATGGACTTGCCGGTAACTTGAACACCATTTTTACTCGGCATTGGCAGCATGAAATTCGGTCACAGGCTTCCGCAGATGTTTTGTCTGCTATGTACCAAGACAAGTTCGGAGAGCAATACGCAGAGCTTAAGGCATTTAAAGAAACGCTAAACTCCATGGAAGCGCGCTCAGAAGCGATAGCTTATCTAATCGCAGAGGATCCGTATGAAGCTTAAATCTGGCCGTTAATTCTCACTCGCCGACCAAATTCCCTCAGCCCAAGACTTAATGATTTTCGCTTCTTCGAAACGATCCGATAGCTCTCGGCCATCTGCGCCGGTAATTGCGTAAGGCGGTGGGCCTAGTTCACACAAGAATATCAATTCCGCATCTTCTGCAGATCGGCTACGCCACTGTTTCATCCCGCTAAGCCACCACGCTTTAAATTGTGCTACCCAAGCTTGATGCTGCTCAAAGGAAATGGGTACTTGAATCTGTTCATGATTTGAAATACGGCCCTGGAAGCTGTCTGAACGCTGCAATAAGCGCTCAAACAAATCCGTCCATTGCTGGTCTATCGGAATCGACAATTCACGGTTCAATGCATAGTGAGAAAAGTCTGCGCAGAGTCGCATCTCTGGAATCGCATCGATTAACTGTAAGGTATTGAACATGTCGTTGGTGATGCAATCACGATGAGTTTCGAACAAGATGGGCACACCCACTTCATCAGAAATAGAAATCCACTCCTCAACAATCGGGATTGAATCAGCCACCGTTAAGGGGTAAACAGTGCCAATAATATTTACCAAAGGTGAATGCATTTCTTTAGCGAGTTCCAATAGCGATTTCAACTCTTGGGCATTTTTTGGAAACGCATTCAATAAACACTCTAGGCCATACTTTTCAAAAAGTGGCATCTTCGCACGACAATCATCGATCTCATGCGCAGCTGGATCTAAACA
>CAJQNY010000264.1 GCA_905479805.1 uncultured Arenicella sp. | reverse complement strand
ATAAATTACTGACTAAGTAAGCACAAATTTATAACCTTTTTAAAAGGGCCGCATTTGCGGCCCTTTTTATTTCAATGCCCAAACTTGATACACAAAGCAGTCAATTTCAGTTCAGCAGATGCTCGACAATCAACGGCCGAGCCCAAAGCTGCCATTTGATGAAACTATAGGATGTAGTCCGCCTCAGATCATCTAGTCTGAAAATTGAAATTTAGTGAGTAGTTTCTCCTTCGGAGTTTAGAGTCTGTTTAGTCGAAGCCTTTGCAGCTGCATTTGATCCCGTGTTAACGGTTTCCACTGTACCTGCAGGAAAAAACATAATCGTTAAATATTCTTTATTGTAAAAATAGCTGGCGGCTCCAGAATTGATGCCAACGTTGTGAGACACTGTATGAGTCCCTTTGGTGATTGGCACAGTCACTGTATAGTTCAAATTACGGTAGTCATCATATTCACTTGAATCAACTCTGGTAGAAAGCAAATTTCCTGATGGTTGCACCGTTGCCCCATCGACCAACGCATCCATAAAGTAAACTAGATCAGTTGCATTGTTTGAGTTTATGAACACCTGACCGCTGATTACTAGATAGCCATCCTTTTTAACATTTATTGATATTGAGTTAAGTTCCGTTCTTCCTGCGCTGGCAGTAACGGATACACCACCACTGTCGCCATCGCGCTGAGCCCAAACAACACTGGAATCTTCATCACCCCCTAATGGGATAACCACAACATTGGATTGTGCGTATGCGCTAAGGCTAAGTAGCGACGAAAGACAGGCGATAATCATTCCTTTTGTAGTACTTTTCATTTTATTCCTCATATTTTTTTTCCCACTAAAGCGTGTTGAAAATATATTATCCGAAAGTCCGCTATGAGTATACAACGCCCTTTCAGAATTTTCTAATTCGGCAGAAAGTCACTCTGAACAGCCACTCAAAAGTAGTCTATCCCGAATAGCAATAAGTTTATTCTGACCCTACCTGTTCTACCTGTTTCGAATAAAATCTATATTTTTGATCTCGCCATTAACCTGAACCACCAACCATAAAGGTATCAATCATTTCCTCTACAGCCTCCGAACAAACATCACAAAAATCCTTGGCACGAGTAAACATGACACAATTCATGGACGAACGATAATATCCCTTGGATTGATAATTGGCCCCTTCAAACGCTCCAACAACATTATGATTTTTATGTTCTAAAAATAGGTCTTCGACAATGCTTTGGTTTTTAACAAATAACTGGTTCATTTCTGACTCTGGCTTATTGTCGTCACGCAACTTAGCTCTTACCTTTTGGTATTTTAACGAATGTTTCTCAAATTTCTGTTTGGGCCACTCCGTTGGTAAAGGTGTGTTTTTGGTGACTAAGTGCTTCCATTTAATATTTCTTGGGTCAAGCAATGCTGTTACATTAGGCTCATAAGGTTCAACAATTTTAGCTGGCGCTTGGTAAGCAACCGAACTGGTATAGTACTCATCCGCTAGGCCAGCGAAATGATGCCCAAATTCATGAACAAATAAATAGTCTGCCCAATCACTGTTAGCCGCTGCCGTTGAATAGAGCCCATAAATTCCACCACCGCCATAGGTTTCACTATTGGTAATAATAATTACGGCATCATAGGGCGCAGACGATGCCACTTGGCGCCAATTTCTATTGTCATAGGTTAATACGTAGCGTTCCGAACGGAAGGCGTCGTAGGTAGCTCCCAAAGGTGAGTCGACATATTTCCCCGAAGAAGGTCTCGAAACACCGCTCTGCTTTGAATTGGGTGCAATGGCCCAAACATTAATGTCTTTTCTTCGTTTACTAAACGGATAACTGGTAAGGAAATACTCACTTAGCTCGCGAGCTTTTTTCTCAAAAGCTGGTTGTTCTGTCGCTGTATAACCATCGCCCAAAATGAGTAAGTCGACTTTTTTAGCTGGGTCACCATTATTTTCAATCTCGATAACTTGCTGCTTATAATTCGCTTGCTCCTTGTGATTCATATAATCATCTGCATCTAACTCCGTTTGCCAAATTTGTTCAAATTGATTATTAGCATCACGCTTTTTTAGAACAACCGTAAACTTTCCTATGGGCTTTGGGAACCGAAGTGACTCATGGAAAGTCCTTTTGATTTTGGTTGCTTCTAAGGTTGTCTCCCATTCACCGTAAATACTAGAGAAACTCCTCGAATAAATAGTCTTTTTTGTTTTATCTTTCTTTACCTGAGTAATTTCAAAAAAATATTGACCTCTTAATAGTTTGTCTTGTGGCTGACTAGCATTACCCGGCCATTCCAATGGCTCAATGATCAACTGGTCAATACTAAAGACTTCTGAAGTAGCATTTCCCGTATGAAAATAATCTAACCGCATGGTTTGCTCTGCCAAAACTAACTGACTTTGAAAGCCAACAATAAAAATGATTGCGACTAAAAGCTTAAATGGGTTCATGAAATAACCTTCCTCAAAATGAATTAACTCTCTAATAATGCGAGATTTGATATTAATTGTCTCCTAGATATTTCTCTGCAGACATTTGGTTCGCTGGTATTGATTAGAAGTTTGAGTATTCAATCTTTGTTGATGAAGACGCTAACGGCTTTGGCAAAAGTATCTGGCGCGCACCATGGATCGCCGTGCCCACAGTCTTCATCCATCTCTACCACTGTAGCGCCGACCTGAATTGCAAATTCCTGTGCTGGCTGTGGAGTAACGACGCGATCGTCCTCTGCAACTATAATCAAGAACTGGGTTTTAGTTTCTGCGGCCGCTTTGGTTAAATCGTTACCGAAATCTCGAGCGATATTATGACCTATCATCGCCTCCGCCTGGCGTTGTTGATCCCAACTCTTCGCAATGCTGATGGGGCTAGATTTACCTCTTGATTTGATAGTCGAAACCGTATCTTCCCGTGTTACATCTTGCGCTAACTTTGCAGGCACTGATGCGAGCATCCCAACGCCAGCCATGGCTTCCAATGCTTCTTTACACTGACATCCTCGATAGAGAGCCAACATATGGTTTCTAGTGGTCCAGCGGGCGATGTCGAAGGCAGGTAAACGCGGGCTACCTATTGCTACTACCGTTCTATTGGCAAAATCAGGATAGCGTACAGCCCATTCAAAGGCTTGCATGCCGCCCATAGACAGTCCGACTATTCCGTGCAGTGATTCAATGCCCAGTACGCCGGTGACTAATCTATGTTGGCTTTCAACCATATCGGTAATAGCTATCTGCGGAAAATTACCCTGTACTTGGGATTTACTATTCGATGGCGAAGTCGACACCCCGTTTCCTAGAGCATCCACAATGATGATGAAGTGCTTTTCGGGATTGAGAATTTCTGGAGACGTAAGGTATGTGTGCTCTGCGGAGGTTCCAGTAAACCAAGTTGGTACTAGCAAGGCATTAGATTTATCGGAATTTAGCGTGCCATAGGTTCGATAGCCAATTTTACAAGGAGCTATTACCTGCCCACTTATCAAAGGACATTCATCAAACGTTGCGAACTGCTGCAAGGAATCTGGTGCTGTCTTAGCAATAGTCAGGCCGCTAAAAAATACGATACTGAAAAACAAAAATGCAGTCTGTCTATTCATTTTTTTGGTTCCTGTCAAAAATGGACATCATTGTTTAGTGTTGTAAAACCTGTATCAAAAGGGCCAAGCTTAATTGAAACCCATGTCCGTATTGAGTATGGTTCTGCCTGATTGAAAAGTAAAGCCAACGGGCGGTAGCCCTTTTGGGATTTTCGCTGAATTAAACTAAACACGTTCATGGTGATATGATGCCTTCATGGATCACTTGATAATTTGTTTTATCAGCAATGAATTTGATTGAGGGAGTAATTCGTTGATTGGTTACTTTAATCTTCTTAGTTTATCTTTGGGTATATTCGCTTGGGTCCTCACTTTAACGTACCTAGTCCGCTATAAGAAAGACGATTATAAAAAGTGGGGGCTCATTGTTTTTTTGAGTATGAGTGCCTGTGCTATTTCTTTACTTTTTCAACTTCTTAAAATAGGGCTTCGGGTTGAATTGGAGGATTGGTCTGGCCTAATGGATACTATGAGTGCCGTCGAATTTGTCTCGGTAGCATTGGTAGTCGGCACGGTAATTTTGAATATTTTTGGATATAGAAAATTAGGAAATTAATACTGGTGTCACATTTTGACTTGCTGGAATGAGTATGTTTTTGCCTGTTTGAAAAGTCAAACCGATCAGCTCTAGCTTGCCCTTCAGAGGCGCTCACAATTCAAGACGCGACACCTAATGGACTAATGGGTTTTGGGCAGAAGAGGACACAAAAATGGGCATTAGCATCCAGCTGGCTTCAGGTGCTGGTAAGCACCAAAACTTCACTCAGTAATCGTTTTCGGAACACCGGTACGGCGTCTGAAGCCAGGCAAAGAAAAATACCCGTCAGAGCCTGCTTTCGAAACCCATCGAGGTCAAAGTACTTGTTTGCCCAATCCTGCCTTGCTAAGCGATAACAGCCATAAATTTGTGGTCCAAGAACATCGGGCGGAATCTGACCTCGCAGAAGTCCTTTTTGGGTCGCCTGGATACACGCCTCAATCGGTTGTCGAACGAAATGTGCGAATATGCCTTTCTCGGAACTCTGTTCGAACAGGCCGCTGCGATCACCCGCAATGAATGCTGCACGAAAAAATGCTTCATCAGTGGCGAAGAGATCAGCCAAATCATTGATCTGCATTACAAATGCGTCTTCGACATTTTCGGTTTTACCCAGATCCTGAATTATCTGCAGCTGCTCGACAAGTTGCTGGATAATGATCGCCAGAATTTCCTTCTTACCGCCAATCAGATTGTAAATCGTCGGTACGGTTAGCCCGGCGCGTGCGGCGAGATCGCGAATCTTCAAGGCTTCGAAACCCTCGCTCGCGATCAATGTCCGTGCTTCACGCAGGATTGTGTCACGTCGTTTCGACATGTTTGTGGAACGCGTGCTTAATGTTTCGACCGTCATCTTTCCTTCCTCTAGAGTGATTTTAACATTGACAAATAATTTTAACAATGTTTAAATTTTAACGTTGTTAAAATTATTGAGAA
>CAJQNY010000263.1 GCA_905479805.1 uncultured Arenicella sp. | reverse complement strand
GACCGTCGATCACCGTGCCTTCTTCATCCACGGTAATTAGACTGGATGCAGTTACTTCACTGTAGTGATGTCCGAAGTGATGCATATAAAAATGATGATCGCTTCCCGGAACACGCGCCGTAATATGATTCCAGACCGTATCATCCCAACCAAAATGTGCAGTCAGTCGAAACATCGCAGCGAGATCTACTCTCACTTGTTCTTGCTGTTGTGCTAGTTCGCTTTGAGTCTCGGTCATGTTGATCTCTATTCAGTTGGTTAAAGTTGTTAAATTTAAATCGGTTTCGAATTGTCTTCACGTTGGTAAATTGGAAACGGTGCCTGCCCATTATCAACGCGCTTAATATTGTCGGCGATGACCTTTGCCGCTGACTTCGCGTAAGTGCCACCGGCCACATGCGGGGTGATATGTACGTTTTCCCTGCCCCAATAAGTTGATGCTGCTGGCAAAGGTTCTTCCACAAAGGTATCTAGCGCAGCACCGGCAATATGACTTTCATCCAATAAACTAATTAAAGCTGCGTCGTCGATAACCGCTCCGCGGCTCACGTTAATCACAAAGCTTCCTTTGGGTAACTGGGATAACTGCTCATGATCCAAAAAGTTCCTAGTCCCATCATTGAGGGGCAAACAATTAATTAGAACATCGGTATTGGCAAGCATCATCTCAAGCCCCTCATTCCCACTCAAACAACGAACCTTATCAAGGTGTTTTGGTTTGCGGCTCCATCCTTGGGTAGCAAAGTTATTATTAGTGAAACTCTCAGCTATGAACGAACCTATCGGCCCTAAGCCAAGGACAGAAATTCGAAAGTCCCTACTCATTGGAACTTCAAATCGTTCCCATTGTTTAGCCGCAGATTGCTTTCGATAGTCCTCATAACCTCTTTGAAAGTGCATTGCCCAGTATAGGCTATATTGCGCCATGTCATCTCCCACTGCGGGATCGACCAAACGAACGATGGGGCAATCGGGTAATTCAGATTCTGCGTCTATATGGTCCATGCCAGCGCCCAATACCAGTACCGCTTTTAAGTTAGGGTAATTAAGCAGGTCTCCGTGCGGGTGGTGCCAAACCACGGCGTATTCAATCGCGTTGGCATTAGGTATATTTGGATATAGGTGAATCTCTTTGTTCGGCAAATAGCGATTTATCGCTTCTTCCCAAGGGGCATTATCACCGCCAGAATTGTTTAAAAGAATAGACAACTATTGGTCCTCGCTTTTGATTGTTTTTGCACCAGTGCCATCACCTTCCGTAGCCATTTGCAGTCCCACAACACCGATTATAATTAGCGCAATGCAACCCATTTTAGTCAACGACACTGATTCGTTGAAAAAGAACACACCAATAATGCTGATAAGCGCGATTCCGACGCCAGACCAGATAGCGTACACAACACCAATCTCTAAGGTTCTTACGCTCTGTGAAAGCATATATAACGCCGCCACAAAGAACATGACACATAGTGTAGATGGGACGGATTCGGAAAACCCATTCGAGACTTTCAAAAAGCTAGTGCCGATAACTTCAAACACGATGCCTAATCCAAGATATGTCCAAGCGCTCATCGGTTTTGCGACCTCATAGTTAGTCTGACAATTATATTAATATTAGCCACTAGCTTCGTGGATAAAGCGTTTCGGTATTACCATCAACCGCGATTATTTGCCCCGACACATTCTTTGCCAAATCAGAACAAAGAAAACATACCATGTCGGCGATTTCCTGAGGATCAACATAGCATTGCATCGAAGTACCAATTGCATACATCCTCCTAACCTCTTCAGGGTCTAGGCCGTCGGTCTCTGCGTGCGCGTGTATCACTCGTTCAATTCGGTCTCCATTGACGTTGCCTGGCACAATGCCATTGACACGAATGTTATCTGGGCCGAGCTCCATCGCCAAGGTCTTGGTAAAGCCAGTAACCGCCCATTTAGCCGACGCATAAGGAGTTCGAGTTGGGTAGCCCATAATTCCCGCCGCTGAAATCATATTAATGATCACGCCATGACCTTGTTTTTTAAATACCGGAACGACTCTACGTACGCAGAAAAACTGCGCGTCGACACATACCGCCATAGTCTTGCGCCATTCGTCATCTTCAATATCTTCAACTAACTTTGTGGGCCCGGATATACCCGCATTGTTCACCAAAATATCTAGGCCCTGTGGGAGTATCTCCGTGAAGATAGCGTCTAGGCTCGCAGAGTTAGAAACATCACACACATAGGTGGACACACCTTCAGGTAGCGTCTGTAAACCAGCCTCATCGACATCACAGGTAAAAACCGTTGCCCCTAACTCGTGCATGCTAAGAGCCATAGAGCGCCCCATTCCAGCTGCACCTGCGGTAATAAAGACGCGCTTTCCAGCGAGTGATATTTGCATAGCCTACTTCTCTATTTCGTCGAATTAATTTAAGAATAAATCTTAAAGTTAATCTTGTAAAACGAAATTAACTGCTATTTAATATCAATATTATTAATTCTGCCTTTGTGGCTATTTTTATTAGTGTCAGCGGTGAAGCTATGAATATCGAAAACATACGGGCCTTCCTTGAAGTGACGTCGACAGGCAGCTTTCAGAAAGCTGCTGAAAATTTGCATGTTACTCAGTCAGCCATGAGTGCACGAATAAAAAGCCTGGAGGATGTACTTAATCGCCAACTATTTAACCGTAAACGTAACGGTGCCACATTAACCGCAGGCGGGCATGCATTCTTTAAACATGCACAATCGGTGGTTCGCACTTGGGAGCTGGCGCGCCAGGAAATTGCGCTCTCCGATGAATTCAGCGCAATGGTTGGCTTAGGGGTACAACTCAATCATTGGAAAAGTATCGCAGCGCCCTGGCTGCAATGGATGAAACAAAATGCTCCCGACTTCGCCACACAAGTTCAGTCTGACTATTCTGACAAACTGATGGGGATGTTGCGCAATGGCTTGATCAATGTGGCTATTGTTAATGAGCCCCAGCGTAATCCTGATGTGGTTATCGAGCATTTCGCCGAACAGCCATTAGTGATGGTCTCCAGCAAGCCTCGTGATGTCGAGGCAACCTCAGTTCCCGGTTACATCTATGTGGATTGGGGCCATGAATTTAGAGCAGCGCACTCTGAAGCATTTCCCGACAGTCCTTCACATCGAATGACAGTTGGGCTTGCGGCTGTAGGCTTGAGTCATATTCTGGAACAGGGTGGCTCTGGCTATTTTCTTAAACGAGAAGTTGAACAGTACTTAGACGATGGGAGCCTATTTTTAGTCTCAGAAGCCCCTGAACTAAAGCACACAACATACTTGTGTTATATCACTGAGACGAGTGAAAGCCCCGCAGTGCAGGCAGTTTTAGAAGGACTAAAGCATGTCCGAGGAGATCGTCACCAATGAAAATCACCAGGATTAGAACCGAATTGGTTGAAGTACCACTAGACAAACCGATCGCCACGGCCATCCATAGCCTGCATTCAGTAGGCTGTGTATTGCTCAGCATTGAGACTGACGAAGGCCTGGTCGGTGAAGCGTACGCCTTCAGTATTAATGCAGTCAGATTAAAAGCCTTTGATGAAATGATTACTAGCTTTGACCATCAACTGATTGGTAAAGACCCTCATTATGTTGAGGCCATTTGGCAAAACATTTGGAAAGAAATTAACCCGATTGGTCATCGTGGCATGTCTGTCTCTGCACTATCCACCATAGACACCGCATGCTGGGATTTAATCGGTAAGGCCGCCAATAAGCCACTTCATCATTTATTTGGTGCTTGCCGCGATAGCATCAAGACCTACGCCAGCGCAGGTCTTTGGCTTTCTCAAACGATTGACGAATTACAAGCTGAAGCGGCCGATTTTATTGAGCAAGGTTTTCGAGGAATGAAAATGCGCTTAGGCTCAGGTAACACCAGCGCTGATGTTGAAAGAGTAAAAGCTGTTCGAGAATCTATTGGCGATAATATCGAATTGATGGTTGATTTAAATCAAGCGCTCACTCCTAAGGCGGCTATTCAATTAGGTCGAAGCCTAGAAGAATTTAATCTAACCTGGATTGAAGAGCCGGTGGCCGCGTACGACCTCAAAGGCCACGCCAAGGTCACCCAAACCTTAGACACGCCGATCGCATCAGGAGAGACAGAATACAATCGCTTTGCGATGCAACAAATGATAGAACAGTGTAGTTGTGACATTCTCATGCCTGACCTACAGAGAATCGGCGGCCTTACTGAAATGAGAAACGTCGCAGCGCTCGCGAGCGCTAACAATATGCCAATCTCCACCCATATATTCACTGAGCAAAGCCTGTGTATCGCCGGCTCAGCATCCAACTGTATTAGCGTTGAACACATTCCTTGGTATTCACCTCTTTTCAGAGAAGACTTGGTACTCGAAGAGGGGAAACTTGTCATTCCAAACCGCCCCGGCTTAGGTTTCACTTTCGATCCACAAGCGATTAAACGTTATGCAATTTGAACCCGTATTCTAAAAGGTTTGCTTTTAGTTAGACCAATAGCTCATTCCTTTTGATTGAATGATAGAATCGCCACCTAAATCATCGATGCAAAATCCAAATACCGAATTTGCACAAACATTTCAAATGCATTACAGCCGCCATGTCGAAGCTCTTAGAAAAATTACTACAAGAAAAGCCAGCACTGCTTCTAGACGGAGCAACCGGCACCAATTTGTTTGCGATGGGACTACAATCAGGTGATTCGCCGGAGTTTTGGAATGTTGAGCACCCTGACAGAATCGCGGCGCATTATAGAAGCTTTATCGAGGCTGGATCGGACGTGGTGTTAACCAATACTTTCGGCGGAACGTCTTATCGATTGAAATTGCACGATGGACAGGATCGAGTGGCTGAATTTAATATTGCCGCTGCTAGAATTCTTCGCGAAGAGGTAGCAAAGAGCGGCCGTGAAGTTGTCGTGGCCGGAAGCATGGGGCCTACAGGTGAAATTTTGGAACCCGCTGGCCAAGTTACCATTGCCCAAGCTGAAGCCGCGTTTACGGAACAAGCATTTGCGCTCAAAGAAGGCGGTGTTGATGTTCTATGGATTGAAACAATTTCGTCCCTCGAAGAATCGCGTGCCGCAATTCAAGCAGCGAACAAAACTGGTCTACCAGTCGTGCTTACATTAAGTATAGACACCAATGGCCGAACCATGATGGGCGTAACCGCAGCCGATTTAGTGCAACTACAGTCCGAACTGGAAACTCCTTTGATCGCCTTTGGAACAAATTGTGGTGTAGGTGCGGCTGAAGTTATTGCAGCCATTCAAAACATGGCAAAAACTGCTGACGAATTGAATATTCATCCCACCTTAGTCGCTAAAGGGAATTGCGGTATCCCAGAGTGGGTTGATGGAAAAATATCATACAGTGGCACACCAGAGTTAATGGCCGAATATGCGGCATTTGCGATCGATTCGGGTGCACGCATTATTGGCGGCTGTTGTGGCACTACCCCAGAGCATGTGGCTAGCATGCGAGCTGCTATTGATGAACATGTCCAAAATGACAAGCCCAGTATGGAAGAACTACAGGAAAAGCTTGGGAGTGTAACTGCCGGCGCACAAGCTCAACTACAAGGTGACCTGAGCGTTGAAGGTGGTGCATTGAGTAAAGGTCGACGTGGTGGTGGGCGTAACAGGAGAAGGTCGTAGTTTTTTTGGTTTTGTGTTGTGTTCATAAGGTAAAGACATCTAGTGCTCATTGCTCTTACGTGTCAATGTGAGCTCGGCATACGGGCAGCATAAGAACACTAATTATTGAGGTAGCCTGTAAGAGTCGCTCTTCTGCATCCCCTCCATTTAGATCTAGCAAATCTGGGGGAATCGTTCCTGCGCATCCATGCGGGGCATCCCATGCGCTCACGATATAATGACATCCTGTGCCCGCCGCTCTTGCGCATCCATGCGCTCGCGGCATA
>CAJQNY010000262.1 GCA_905479805.1 uncultured Arenicella sp. | reverse complement strand
GACCAACCGACTTATCAAGAGGTTTGCGCTAAAAACACTGGGCATATCGAAGTTGTTGAGGTTGAATACAATCCCGAGACGGTCAATTTTGCTACCTTAGCGAAACTGTTCTTTGAGATCCATGACCCGACTCAGGCAAGCGGCCAGGGACCGGATATCGGGCCTCAGTATTTGTCAGCCATTTTTTATAACGATGAAGAAGAACGTTATCAATCCCAAGAACTTATTAACCAGCTGAAAGGGTTGGGTTATAACGTAGCCACTGAACTGCGTGAACTTTGTAAATTTTGGCCTGCAGAGGAATACCACCAAGATTATTACGCTAGAAACGGCCAAACACCGTATTGCCATGCGTACAGCAAACGCTTTCCTGATTAGTTCTAACAAGTACAGGGCCCAAACCTAGGAATAACTCTAGAATTGGGTCCTTCATATTTTGGTTTACTTTCGCTAATTCCCACGTTTATCAATAGCCACTCTAACGACATTAGCCAATTCGTTTGCAGGTGCTGGAAAGCACTGATTCTGTTAAAATCAGCTCTCTTTTCTTGCCAATGAACTGATCTGTGAAACGTAATTATCTATCTATCCTTAGCTCAACAAAGTTAACTATTCAGCTTCACACTGTTCTGTTCTTAACGGCATGCATTGTTGGTTGCAATTCGGGTACCGATGAAAAATCGGCTACTCAGACCCAAAACGTTGCTGCAGATAATTCAGAACAGGTGCTAGCACCTGCGCAAGTAAAATCTCCTTTTGTAGATGTGACATCATCTTCTGGCGTGGATTTCCAACATGATAACGGTGGCACTGGGCACTTGTATATGCCCGAAATTATGGGCGCTGGTGGCGCTCTATTTGATGCTGATGGTGATGGCGACTTAGACTTATATCTAGTCCAAGGGGGAACGATAGACTCCTCTGAATCGGCAATACCGCTGGATGATACAGACCGATTGTTGCGCAATGACTTGTACATCGATGCAGATGGCAATAGACGACTTAAATTCACCGACATTACTCAAACAGCAGGAATACCCGCCGGCGGATATGGCATGGGTGTGGCAACTGGTGACATCGATAATGATGGTGATATCGATCTCTATGTGACCAATCTCGGTGTTAATCGCTTACTCAAAAATCGCGGAGACGGAACCTTCGAGGACATAAGCCAATCTTCAGGAACCGACGATGACCATTGGTCTGTTCCCGCTACTTTTTTTGACATGGATAACGATGGTGATTTAGATCTCTATTCAGGTAGTTATGTGGATTTTCGGATAGCCAATCACAAAGATTGTTTTTCAAGTACTGGCCTACCTGACTACTGTAGCCCGCATAGCTATAGTGCGATACCTGATCGACTATTCGAAAATAAAGGTGATGGAACTTTTGAAGATATTACCGCCAAATCAGGAATACGAAAAATAGCCAGCAAAGCATTAGGAGTGATTAGCGGCGATTTTAATGCCGATGGCTACGCTGACCTCTATGTTGCTAACGACGGCATCGCCAATCAGTTATGGATCAATCAAACGGATAATACCTTCGTCGACACAGCCTTGTTTGCTGGCTGCGCAGTCAACTACGAAGGATCACCCGAGGCCAGTATGGGGGTAGATGCAGCTGATGTAGATGGAGACGGTGACGAAGACCTGTTTGTCACTCATCTGCGCGGTGAGACTAATACACTTTACGTAAATCACGGTGATGGCACATTTGAAGATCGCACAATTAGACTTGGTCTCGCGGGGCCCAGCATTCCCTATACCGGGTTTGGTACCGCTTGGTTGGACATTGAGAATGACGGTAAGCTAGATTTACTCGCCGTTAATGGCGCAGTCACAGTGGAAGAGCGCCTAGTACAGATGAATGATCGATTCCCCTATCATCAACCAAATCAGTTATTTCGAAATTTGAGCGAAGGGTCAGATCTACGCTTCGAGCAATACCCTGTTGCTAAGAACGACCCATTCAGCGTATCAAATGTAAGTAGAGGCGCTATGTTTGGCGATCTTGATAATGATGGCGATCTAGACGTGGTAATAACGAACAATTCCGGCCCAACGCGTGTCCTCAAGAATGTAGTAGGACAAAAGAACAGTTGGATTGGCCTCCGTCCATTACTCAAAGCCGATAGTTCAGATGCCCTAGGCGCTACCGTAAAGCTCACGACCATAGATGGGAATCAGTTGATGAGACGAGTTCGCACATCGGGTAGCTATGTCTCTGCAAGCGACCCACGCCTCGTATTTGGACTGGGTGAAATACACGGTTCTAAAAAACTATCTAGTATCGTCGTACATTGGCCAAATGGCTTGATGGAAGAATATGGAACCTTACCAATTGAACGTTACCACGACATTGTCCAAGGTACGGGCAAAGCAATAGAATGATTCAATCTAAAGACAGAGTTTGGGTAACATCGGGCTTAGCCGCTTTAATTTACCTGAGTGCATGTTCTCAAGAAGCCCCTGCAGACAGGTCAGATGTAGCGGGCTCTAGCGCTCAGATAGTAGACGCTAAAACACCTAACACCTTGGTAGTAGACATCGCTGCTCCCAATCCCAAGGCTATGGACTCCGAAGTTGCAGCCGTGGTTAAAGCCAGCTGGGATAAGCTGCAAACTAAGTTATCAAATGAAGACATTACTGCTGAGACTCGCGCAGATGCGTATGCCGCATACGGACTATCAACATTTGGCAATGGGCTAACAATTATTGCCGAAACGGCCTTTACCAACGCAAATAACCTAGCACCCAAGGATACAAGATGGGTGTATTTTCTAGCATTGATGCATCAATACAACGGAAAGTTGGATGAAGCCGCAATTAGCTTTACCAAAATGCTCGAACTCAGCCCAGGAAACCAACCTGCCTTACTTCGGTTGGCGAAAGTACGTTTTGAACAAGCCAACTTACAAGTTGCTAATGACTTATACCGACAAGTACTTGGTATAGACAAGAACAGTGCGGCGGCCTATTACGGCCTTGGCCGGACAGCAAGTACAGATGGCAGAGCTCAGGAAGCTCTTACTTATTTTGAAAAAGCGTTAGAGCTACAACCGGGCGCCAACCGTATTAACTACTTCCTGGGAATGACCTGGCGAAACTTGGGGGAAATGGATAAAGCCAAAAATTTCCTAAGCAACCATGGTCCCATTGAGCCTAGCTTCAGCGATCCTTTGTTCGACAAAATCAGTGGTGGCGAATCTCGTATAGATGGATTATGGGCGCATATGAATGCGGGCTCACAGGCCTTCGTTGATGGAAGTTATGCAAAGGCGGTAGACGAATTCCGTCTAGCGACTCAGGACCTGCCTGATGACCCACGTTCTTGGCAAAGTTTGGGTATGGCTCTCAATAAAAATAGCCAAGTTGAAGACTCTATTGAGGCTTACAGCAAAGCACTGGCATTAGATGAAGACAATGCCGTTATACATCACGAACTGTCAAAGCTAAAAATCAGTAAAGGCGCCAACAAACAAGCAGAGCTTCATTTACAACAGGCAATCTCCATTGACCCGCGCATGCTTGCCGCCCATGCCAGTTATGCCAGGCTGATGTTCGATTCAGGCCGTCTCAGTGATGCATTAACACATTATGAAAGTGCTATTTCACTTGACCCTCAATCAGGCGAACTGGCCGTTGCTAGAGCAGATACGTTAATGGCACTGGGTCGTGACAATGAAGCGATGACCTCGCTTGCTCAGATGCTTGAAATTAACCCTCGCGATTCGAATGTTAGAATGGCCTATAGCTTAGTGCTGGCAGATACCCAGCAATTAGACAAGGCGCAGACAGAAGTCGCACGTGCGTTGAAGGATGCCAGCAATAAGTCTACTCAGAGTCGCGCTCACTATGCCACCGGACGAATAGCCTTAAAACGCGGAGATGCAGATGCCGCTTTATCGTCATTTGGGTCTGCACTCAAACTAGACCCGAAAAATCGACCTGCGGGTCTTGAACTTGCACGGACCTTTATTCGTCTCAAAGATTATAAACAGGCCTTGGGCACCTATGAAGTCCTGCTTAATAATTGGCCCAACAATGATGGCGCTCGAATCGAAGCTGCTAGGGTCTCAGTAATGATGGGGAATGGTTCTAAAGCGCGTACTATTTTAGAAGTTAGTGCGAATCAACAAACGGCCTCCGCTCGACTTTTGGGTTCATTGGCTCGGCTCTTGGTTTTGTCTACTGAGTCGCACGTTAAAAACCCAACATCCGCTTTAGAGTACGCCCAACGCGCTAAGGCGAAAAGCGCTGCGTCACAACATGAAGAAACATTGGCCTTATGTCATGCAGCATTAGGTAATTTTGATACTGCCGTGGAGGTTCAGCAGCGTTTGCTAGAAAATTCCATGAAAAATATCGAAGCACGAATACGCTCTCGCATGGAAAAAAACCTTAGTCGTTATCGCTCCAATACCTTAGGTCGTCTTCCCTTTGATGCTTCTTAACTAGTCCTTCTTGTGTTTGCCAAGAGTAGCTTTAATTATTTGGCGTTCTAATATTTAGTTTGCTACGGGAACGATGCGCTTAACAATGTGCCGTTCATTTACCGCCGGGTTATCTATCTTTCGCGTGGTGCCATCGGGCCAAATAATTTTCACGCTCACAACGGCGTCTAGATCAGCAAGGCCGAAACTTAATGTTGATTGAACTTGCGTGAGATAGCTTCGCGTGGGCTCAACACGTCCATATTGTTGAGACGCTGTTGTTTCTAACTCCACTCTTGAGCCGTAAGCCGGAATACCGTGCTCATTCAATACATCAAACTGGATCCAGTTATGCCCAGTTTGTTGATCATTGCGCAATAGCTTAGGTGATTCGCCTATTTGCGTCAGAATTACATCTAGATCGCCATCGTTATCAATATCTGCGTAGGCGGCACCTCGACCGACAATCGGAGTAGACAGATCATTTTCAGCAGTGAGAGGGGCCACTATAAATTGGCGAGAACATTGTTGACCGCAGTTCCAAAACAACTGCGGCGCTTGCGCATAATGCTGTCCCGGCTCCACCACATTTATTTCATTTTCAATATGACCGTTGGCCTGCAATAGGTCAAGACGTCCATCTAAGTCATAGTCAAAGAAAAACAACCCAAAGGTAACAGCACGCCGGCTAGCTGGCCCCACGCCTGTGACTATTGCTTGGTCGGTATAGAGCGATGAACTAGCTGGACGCACATAAAGCGACGTCATCTCATTGCCAAAATTTCCAATCGCGACGGCATGATCATCAGAACTGTCAAGAACCGCACCATCAATACCCATCGCACCGGTGGCAATACCCGTATTATCAAACGCTAGCCCACTCTCCACTCCTACTTCTTCAAAGGCTTCTCCGTTCACATTCCGAAACAAAAAATTCCTGACCATATCATTCGCTACAACCACATCCATCCATCCATCCCCGTCAACATCTGTGGGTAGTAGAGATAAACCTTTACCCATCGGTAATCCGGTTGACGAGTTATCTAGCTGGATCCCGGCAGCTTGAGACACATCACTAAACACACCACCTCCTTCATTTCGGTACAAATAGGAATCTGTTCCAGCAAACTGCGCAGGCGGTCCATAGGCTCTACCAATCCCAGTGAGTTGATAATCAGCTTGTAAGTCGATCTCACGGGACCACCGAACATAATTCAAGACCATTAGATCAAGGTCACCGTCACGGTCATAGTCAAAAAATGCGGAACCGGTACTCCAAGCTTCATCCCCTCCCTGCACGCCTGCTTTTATAGTCACTTCCTCGAAGCGTTCTCCCTTAATATTTTTGTACAGGCGATTCTTCCCAACGGCGGTCACAAATATATCAAGGTAGCCGTCATTGTCGTAATCACCAACTGCCGCGCCCATACCATACAGCTGATGGTTTAGCCCTGTTTTTGAGGTCACATCCACAAAGTGCCCTTGCCCATCACCTTGATAAAGAATCAGACTTGATGTCTTATCACCTTGTAGAGGTTTCTCATCCCACGACCACGAGCGTCCGCTAACAAATAATACGTCTACGGCTTGGTCATTATTGAAATCCAGTACCGCTACACCGCCTCCCATAGTTTCGGGCAACAATCGCTCACCATTTGCCCCACTAAAATGTGAGTGCCCTATTCCTGCTGCACTGGTTATGTCGGTGAAATTGACAATGGGTGGTTGCTGTTGCCGTTCTAAATTCAAGAGCTTTGGCGCTAGAATTGGGCTATCGGCTACGGAAATTTCCTCCGGTTGCAAAGACTGTCGTACCAGCCAAACCACTAACACCGCAATGCCTAGCCCCAGAAAAACGACTAAGGA
>CAJQNY010000261.1 GCA_905479805.1 uncultured Arenicella sp. | reverse complement strand
CAATAGACTCGATTCTCTGGGCAACTTGTTCTAGTTCGCTGGGTTGACTAGGGTCATTCACCGGTTGCGTGATGCAGCCGCTTAAAAGCAGGGCGAGCAGGATTTGTATTTTAGGGAGTTTAGACATTGGGTAGAGATTTGTTTTTCGTGCCTATGGTATAGCGGATTGACCCATAATAACAGACAGTTATAAGTGTAATTGTTAACGCTTATCTATGTTTTTTACTCCTAACACGACCGCCTAAGTATCTATTTGCAGGATCTGTTTTTAGGCTTACTATCATAGTCTAGAAAATTTTATGTGATCCGCTATGAATCTAAATCAAGTAACGCTTGCTGTACCCGACATGGATGAGGCGACTCGCTTTTATCGGAAGATGGGCTTCCTTCAAATCGTCGATACGCCACACTATGCACGGTTCGAATGTGTGGATGGCGGGGCAACCTTTTCGCTAAGTTTGAGCGCTTCTGCGCTGCTCAATACCTCAGTAATTTATTTCGAAAATGAAAACCTAGACGACTTGGTTGATTCTTTAAAAGCAAAGGGCATTAAATTCAGCCAAGGCCCAGAAGATATGAGTTATCTATGGCGGGAAGCCATTTTGTATGACCCTGCAGGCAATAAGATCAAGTTATATTGGGCAGGTGAGAATCGACTTTACCCACCGTGGCGAGTTGAACGCAGTGATGAGTAAAAATGCGTGTTAGTATTTCACTCCTTGGTGGTTCTACCACAATCAAAATTTTAACTTAAACGAGGAAGTCTATGTTTAGTCATATAATGGTCGGCGCGAACGATGTCGAAAAATCAAAAACATTTTACGATGCAATTCTTGCAACTATGGGGCATGAGCCTGGAGTAATGGATGATAAGGGTCGAGTGTTCTACTTTACTAAAACTGGAGTTTTTTCAATCAGTAAACCCATTGATGGTGAACCTGCCTGTAATGGTAACGGTAGCACCATCGGTTTCGCTGCTGCCAATACTGACGAGGCCGACGCTTGGCATGCGGCCGGTATAGAGAATGGTGGCATAACTTGCGAAGACCCTCCTGGCGTTCGAGAAGGCGCTACAGGGAAATTATATTTAGCGTACTTGAAGGATCCTTCTGGAAATAAAATATGTGCGTTACACCGCGTGGCCTAAGACACTAATAGGATGTTTTTCTGATGGGTGAGTTATACATACAATACGAGTATTGGGTTGCCGCATTTCAATTGATATTTGCCATGCTGGGAATGGGGGCAACTCTCACTGTTGGTGATTTTAAGGACGTAATGCGTGAGCCTCGCTCGGTGACGTTCGGTACGATAATACAATTGCTGCTGGTGCCTTTGGCAGCTTTTGTGTTTATAAAAGTATTGGGTGTTGCTGCTGGTGTCGCGGTGGGGATTGCATTGATCGCGTCAATCCCGGGTGGCACCACATCAAATATCTTCACGTATTTCGCGCGCGGCAGTGTGCCACTCTCTATTTCAATTACAGGCATAACGACTCTCGCTTGCTTGCTTACCACACCGCTTATTTTAGGGCTATTGATAACACAGTATCTGCCTGCAGATTTCGCGATGCCCACAAAGCAAATTATCAGCGACATCGCGTTTACATTGCTGGTGCCATTAGCGCTTGGGATGATTATCTTACGCAAACTTCCTCAGTATGCTGAGACTATTTCAAAGTGGAGTATAAGGGCGTCACTCATTGGAATATTGATGATCGTAGTCGGCTCGTCCATGGCGGGACGTTTAGATATAGAAGCATTTGGTAATGAGAATCTAATGCTAGTTAGTGGGTTTGTGGTATTGCTCGCAATTGTTAGCTGGCTTGCAACAATTTTATTGAGGCTCAGTCAGGCTGATAGCACAGCGATTGAAATGGAAGTTATCGTGCGCAACGTAAACCTCGGTGTGCTGATCAAAGCATCCATGTTTCCGGCAGCAGCGGGTGCTGATCCCCTAGGCGATATGGTGTTATTTACCGTGTTGCTATATGGCGGGCTACAAATGTTATTAGCGGGAGGCTTAATAGCGATTCGACGTCGAAGTTAAGTGATTTTGTAAGTGGTAAGTGTCCGAACAAGCCGCTGATTACGCGAGCGTGCTTATTTCAGCTACAATACTCCCAATCAAGAATTAGGAGTTAATATGAAATTTTCGAAAATCGTTATCGCTGGCTTCAGCGCTATTAGTTTCAATGCCGTGGCAGGAATCGCTTTTGATCGACCTGCTGATGAAATATCAAAGAGCTGTGCTGCCTATATGGAAGTGTTCGACAAGAACATCACCACTTTGGTTGAGCAAAAGTCAAAAGCTACTTATGACAGTGTATTTGAGCCATTTGACAATTATATCGCTGGATTTGTCGACCCGTTATTGCATGACTACCTCATGCAGAACACCCATCCTGATGAAGCCGTTCGTAAAGCCAGTACCGACTGTACGTTGAAAGGCTTTGCAGTTTTAAATGCGCTTAATGCGAACCGACCGCTGTACGACCGGATGTCTCAAGTTAGTGTCAAAAATTTGTCTGGGGCAAAAGCGTTTGCTGTTAATTACTGGAAGGAACAATTTCAGGTTTCGGGAATCGGTAAAGACAAAGAAACGCGTGAACAGATTCAGGCACTGAATGATGAAATTAGCAAAATTGGCACTGATTTCAATCAAAATATTACTGACGCGGTTGATTCGATTAAGGTTAAGCAAAAGCGACTCGATGGTGTTCCTGGGGATTATCTGACAGCGCACCCGGCCGATGAAAATGGCATGGTTACCATCACAACAGCGTACTCCGATACCTCACCAGTGATTAAATACGCGCATGACAGAGCGCTGCGTAAGCAAGTGGTGTTTATGAGCCGCAAGCGTGCCGCAGATAATAATCCAGCGGTGTTATTGAACCTTTTAGCTAAGCGCTACGAACTGGCCAAAATCTTAGGACATGCTAATTTTGCGGAATTAAACATGCTCGGCACAATGGTGAAAACACCTGGTAACGTTGTTGAGTTCACATCAAAGTTGAGTAAGGCTATTAAAGAGCCAACGAAAAAGGAAAAGGCGCGTTTACTGAAACAAATGCAAACGCTCAATGCCGATGTTAAAAATGTTCAGAGCTGGGACTCTTCTTATTTGGCAAATATTGTCAGAGAGAAGGAGTATCAATTGGATGCCAAGCAAGTTCGTGAATATTTTGATTACGACAAGGTTCGAGACGGCATTATTAGTTTGTCGGAAGATCTATTTGATATTTCTATCAAAGCCAGTGACGGCCCAGTTTGGCATGAAAGTGTCGAAGCGTATAAGGTCTATGAAAATGATGAGCTGATTGGTAGCTTCTATTTTGACTCGCACCCACGCGAAGGAAAGTTCACTCATGCGGCACAATTTGGAATCAAATTGGGCAAGCAAGATACTTCTAAGCCAAAAGCAGCCTTGGTGATGAACTTTCCTAAGGGATTAATGGAGCATGGACAAGTAGAAACGTTTTTACATGAGTTTGGCCATTTGATTCATTTTATCTTTGCAGGCCAAAACGATATTGCGTATAGCCGCTTTCAGAGTGAATCAGATTTTGGAGAAGCCCCATCCACGATGCTTGAGGAATGGGTTTGGGATTACGCCACTCTTAGCAAATTTGCGACCAACGCTGAAGGCGATGTTATTCCAAAAGAGCTGGTTAAGAAAATGAACGCGGCTCGTTACTTCGGGCAGGCACTGGGTGTAGCGGGTCAGCTAACCTATACGGCATTGTCGTTTGACCTCTATAATCAAAATCCTGAAGGTCTTGATCTAGACGCCTTCGAGCAAAATATATTCGAAACCTACTCGCCATATGGTTATGATGAAGGCACCCGCATGCACGCGTCATTTGGTCACCTAAACGGTTACGGAGCCAAGTACTACACCTATCAATGGTCTAACTCCATTGCGGAAGAGCTTTTGTCTCGATTTAAAAAGGAAGGATTACGCAATAAGAAAACTGCAAAGGACTATCGAGAAATGATTTTAGCGAAAACCGGTACGAAGCCTGCAGCTGAATTAGTAAAGGATTTCTTAGGACGTGACTTTACTGTGAATGCCTACGCTGAAAAGTTGAGCCGTGGTGAGTAGAACCCGGCAAACTTAAGCTGAGTTAAAAGGGGAGCAATAATCTGCTTCCCTTTTTTTGTCGAGTCCTAAGCCTCAGATTACTATAGATCGCCCGCCGTCAACGGCAATGGTTTGGCCGGTGATATACTCACCGTCTACAACTAAAAACTTAACGGCTTTGGCTACATCGTCCGGTGAACCCATACGATTCAGGGGGATGCTGCCAAGCAATTCTTCTTGAGAAATTTCAGTATTGCCTTTCTCAGGCCAAAGTATTGCCCCTGGCGATACGCCATTGACCCTTATTTGTGGCGCAAGATCGCGCGCGAGAGACTTGGTAAGCATCTCAAGGCCCGCTTTGGCTGAGCAATAGACCGGGTGGTTACTTAACGGCCGTTGCGAATAAATATCGATGATATTTATTATTGAGCCTTGGCTTTCTCTTAGGTGAGGTGCTGCTGATTTGGCTAAAAAGGCAGGCGCTTTCAAATTGCTACCGATTAGATCATTCCAGAATTCATCGTCGATCAGTTCGATTGGGGTAGGATAAAACGTTGACGCATTGTTTACTAAAACGTTCAGCTTACCAAAACGCTCAATAGTTTTTTGAACGAGGCTGGGGATAACGGCGATGTCTAATAGATCGCCGGAAACCATATCAGCGGAATTAGGCCTTTTGTCGTTGAGCTCGGAGGATAATGAGTGTGCTGCATCGGCCGAAGATCGGTAATGCACCATGATGTTGTATCCGGATTCGTGCAATGTCGTGGCTATCTCACGACCTATGCGTCTTGCTCCACCAGTGATGAGGGCGGTAGGGAAAGTCTCTGCCATGTTTCTATTAATTGCCGTGCAAATTCAGAATCGAACATTTACTATAGCGCAAAGCGCGCCGCTTGATAATATTCAAAATCTTTCTCAGTCTAGAATGTCTTAAATTATGGAAACTTTACAAACCGTGGTACTCGCCGTTGTGCAGGGAATTACCGAATTCTTGCCGGTATCGAGCTCTGCACATTTGATTCTAGTTCCCGAATTGTTGGGTTGGGCTGAGAGTGGCTTAGCCTTTGATGTGGCTGTACACGTTGGCACTTTGTTTGCGGTTATAGTATTTCTGAAGGATGAAATTCTAAAGATTGTTCCGGCTTGGTTCGCAGGTTGGAGTGGGTTGGCTTGGTCAAATGAAGGTCTCCTGGGCTGGATGATCGTTGTTGCTACGATTCCATTAGGCTTGGTCGGATTGTTATTTCAAGACTATATTGAGTTGAATTTGCGAACGTCGGCAGTCATTGCCGCTAGTACTCTGATTTTTGGTTTACTACTAGGGTGGTCGGACAGAAAGGGCGCTACAAACACCTTAGACGACTCTGCGATGACCTTTAATCATGCCTGGCTTATCGGTTTGTCTCAGGTATTCGCGCTTATTCCAGGAACCTCTCGGTCAGGAGTGACTATGTCTGCGTTATTGATGTTAGGTTACTCCCGCGTGGCTTCAGCAAGGTTCTCGTTTTTGCTAGCGATTCCAGCGATTGCCTTGCCAGGAATACTGAAGACAGCAGGTCTGATTACTCAGTCCGCCGAGGTGGATTGGAGTTCATTGTTGTTAGGTGTGGCGGTTTCTGCATTTTTTGCATTTCTGACTATGCATTGGTTTATCGCCCTTATCACTAAGGTTGGTTTAATGCCGTTCGTTATTTATCGTATCGCACTAGCCGCACTGATTTTTCTAGTGCTGGTTTGATCGCCAACTTTTTCGCTACCTGTTTTCTAAGCAAATAATCCATACGTACTAATTAATATTATGTCTGAATCTAAAAAAGACAGCTTGCAGAGGTTTGTGTTCGACGAGATTGATGCTCGTGGGTGCATCGTACAGTTGCAAGATACTTGTGATGATATCCAGTCGACTCACTACTATCCACCGAATCTGGCAAGAGTGGTCAATCAGTTTACTGCAGCGGTTGCTTTATTGCGCGACAGCATCAAACTCGATGCTAGTGTGACCATACAGTTACGTAGTCCAGGTTCTTTGAGTTTAATCATGGCAGATAGCTTGCCAGATCGTTCCGTTCGCGCGATTGCTGAATATGATGTTCAAGCCTTGTCTGCTGGAGACGATATTGATTTTAAATCGCTCGGCGAAGGGGCTGTCCTCGCAATTACTATCAGCCCCGAAAAGGGTGAGCGGCATCAAGCGATTGTGCCAATCGAACACTCGAGTTTGGAAGAATGTTTAGAGGATTATTTCGCTCGATCGGAACAATTGCCAACATGGTTTTGTTTGTTAAGCAGCGAGGCAGAAGCTGTTGGCATCGCTATACACGCACTGCCTGACGAAAAAACTAATGATAAGCAACTAGGTGCCGAACATTTTAACCGTCTAAGAGTCTTATTAAAGACTCTTACGATTGCTGAAGCTCGAGAGCTTGATTCACAAGAAATATTAACACGCTTATTTCACGAGGAGTCGTGCCGGCTATTCGAAGCTAAAGAGGTTAAGTTTGGTTGTCAGTGCTCACGGGATAAATCGATTGACGCCTTAAAAGCACTGGGCAAAGAAGACTTAGATGCATTAGTTTCAGAGCAAAAAGAACAAGGTAAGAAAAATCTAGTAGTCGATTGTCATTTCTGCTTTCAGCGCTACGAGTTTGATTTCAAAAGTATCGGAACCTTACTTAAGACTTAGACGTCTATCAAAACTCTGCCACGACCCTGCTATGAGCTAAGATTGTTTTAGTCGCTGTGCAATCGTGGAGGTTTGCTTGACCTGTTTGATCGCCACGACGCGTGCGTTGTGAATTAATTTTTGAATTTCCGCCCCGTCATTGAGCCCTGCCGCAATCTCCCCACTATTGACACTCTTTGCTGCTTGTTGAAACTCTAAGAATAAATCTGCTTGGATGTAATCTCGCTCTTCAAATCCGGTTCGACCTCGTGCATCGGCGGTGCAACATTGTGCTACTTGTAATGCCCGTGCATCATCATTTACGCTGCGTGTTTTTTCGAGCATCTTGAGAACTGTTTCGGGCCTGAGCTCACCTATTTTGTGCATGTGTAAATGATACTCCGCTACCGCTAAGGCCAATGACTGGTGTTTTTTCGGGACTCTAAGCCGTTCGCATAACTGCTTGATTAAAGGGAGTCCGCCTTTTTCGTGGCCTTTGTGGGATGGCAGTATCTCTTTCGGCGTTTTGGCTTTTCCTAAGTCGTGCACTAGAGCGGCAAAGCGAACCAGTGGATCGTCAGTTAACTTAGCGGCTTGTTCAATTACCATTAACGTATGAATGCCACTGTCGATTTCAGGGTGGTACTTAGCCGTTTGAGGAATACCAAATAATTCGTCAATCTCAGGGAGAATTCTCGCGAGCGCACCACAGTTTCTGAGTACTTGGAAGAAAATTTGAGGAGAATCAGTATTAAGCGCCTTGGACATTTCAGTCCATACTCGTTCTTGTACCAGGGCATCCACCTCGCCATTCGCCACCATGGTAATAAGTAATTGCTTGGTCTCTTCGGCAATCGAAAAACCAAATCGAGCGGCAAACCGGGCGACTCTCAAAATGCGAACCGGGTCTTCTACAAAGGAATCAGAGACATGACGGATAATGCCCAGTTCCAGGTCTTTCATTCCGTTGAAAGGGTCGATTAAATTTCCGTCGGCATCTTCAGCCATCGCATTAATAGTGATGTCACGACGCGCTAGATCTTGTTCTAAAGTAATCTCTGGTGAGGCATTGAATGTGAAACCTTGATAACCCTTTGCAGTTTTACGTTCTGTGCGAGCTAAGGCATATTCTTCTGACGTTTTCTTATCAATAAATACCGGAAAGTCCTTACCCACAGGTTCGAAACCTAACTCAACCATCTCTTGCGGCGTCGAGCCAACCACAACCCAATCACGATCGGCAACAGCTAGGCCGAGTGCGTGGTCGCGAACCGCGCCGCCGACCAGGTATTTTTCTAATTTATTCATATTCCAAAGGAGGGTTCGAGCAGCTAAGAACGTTCCTAAATTCCATATTGTTCGCGGTAGGCCAGCATTTTATCTAAATGCTCGCTTTGGTCGTCTTGTTTTTTTAAATAATCAATCAGGTTGTTCATAGTAGCGATGGCGACGACAGGAATTCCAAACTCTAATTCCACCTGTTGAATAGCAGACGTTTCTGTAGGCTGACCATCTTTCTGGCCACGTTCTTGACGATCTAAGGCTAAGAAAACGGCACTGGCTTTGGCATTTGCGGCATCAATGATTTCGAAGCTTTCACGGATTGCTGTGCCAGCGGTGATCACGTCATCAATAATAGCGATGCTTCCTGCCAATGGTGCACCGACCAACGACCCACCTTCTCCATGATCTTTCTTTTCCTTGCGGTTAAAGGCAAACGGTACCTCTTTACCAGTATTGTCTGACAATGCCATTGCGGTAGCACACGCTAAGGTAATTCCCTTATAAGCTGGGCCGAATAACACATCAAACTCTATCGCCGAGTGTTCAACGCTGGTTGCAAAAAACCGGCTGAATTGCAGCATGGTTGCGCCGCTATCGAATAAGCCGGTATTAAAAAAATACGGACTGATACGACCTGATTTAAGGGTGAATTCCCCAAATCGAAGGACGCCTGACTTAAGGGCAAATTCTATAAACTGTTCTTGATAGGGCAGCATGACATTGTCGAGATAATATGTTTTGTCCTATCATACCTAGAATCCTAGAAAAATCAGTTGAAACACAAAAGTATGCACACGTCCTTAATATGCCTAAGAAATCCAAAAAAGAGCTTCTCACGCTCGCCTGCTCCTGCATTCGCGAAATAAATGCATCCCTGCATAAAACCAACAAGGTGGGTCGCCTTTTTTCGACTTCCTTATTCACATTGCCTACAGGGATTGTAGGTAAGGGACGAGAGCTGGGAGCGGTAGTTTCAAGTACTTGCACACCTTTTTCGCGTTAAACTGAGTATTCTAGGATAATTCATTCTTAACCCTATACGCCAAGCTCATGTCGACCCGTAATTTAACGTTTACTTACACCATCGTTTTACTGTTGTTTTCGCTATTAACACCGTTGCAACGAGTTTTGGCGCAAGATGCCAGCAAACCATCGGTGGGTGGCCAAACATTTGGGGATTGGATAGTTCGTTGTAATCCCGAAGAAACTCCTAAAATCACCTGTGTGATGACACAAATGGCCGTGGTTGAAGAGAGTTCAGAGCGATTAATGAGGATCAATATCGCTTATGTGACGCCTGATGCCACCAATGACGCGAGCCCGACAAAATCTACGATTCAAATTACCTTGCCGCTAGGGATATTACTGGTGAAATCACCACAGCTGTTTTTGGATGATACGTTACTTCGCGACATACCAATAGGGATCTGTTTGGCGGATGGTTGTTATAGCACCTTTCAATTGACTGACGAATTGTTAGAGCAGCTTTTGAAAATGGCGGCAGGGCATATCGTATTGCAGTCGGGTAATGGTGAGTTTATAAAATTGCCAATTTCTGGAAAAGGCTCACGAGCCGCCTACAATGCGATGGGTAAGATAGCGACAGCATTGGCCAATGAGTGATTTTCCCGGTGTTACCGCTAGGATAGATTCTGCTGCGTTTGGGTGAGATTCAACGCATAATAGGTATCTCACTATTTTTGAATCAAACTTAAGGTTTCGACAGCAAATGAAAGTAATCTCAATTAATTTAAATGGTATTCGAGCCGCCGCTAGAAAAGGTCTATACGAGTGGTTGGTGAAAGTTGATGCCGATGTTATTTGTTTACAAGAACTAAAAGCTCAGCCCGACCAAATTGAGGGCGAGCCCTATCATCCCCC
>CAJQNY010000260.1 GCA_905479805.1 uncultured Arenicella sp. | reverse complement strand
CGATATTAATTTCTAGGCGGCGACGCGCTCAGACTCTCTATGAATGTGCTCGACATAACGGTCGATCAAATGGTCGCTGAAGTAATCCAGTTGCTTACGCTTTAACCCTGAGATCAGGCCCTTCCACATATCAGCTCTGCGTTCGACAGCATTGAGTGTTTTTACCTGTCCGTCTGAATCCAAATAAATTTCCTGCCCAGAATGACGATAGCCTAGCCATGCAGGCGGAGAGCGAGTCACGATGTCGTTATTGTTAACCCATCTAAAGTAGTCGATTTTGGCGTGGTTGATATAACGCTTGGTGCCGACCCTGGGGCTTCCAAAGGTATGTACCTGTTCAGGCTGAGTATCAATATGTGATAGTAAACACCGACCAGCACAGATAGAGGCCATTGCGCCACCCAGCGAGTGACCGGTGAACCACAATTTTTTGGCTAGGTTTTGTTTGTTTTCAACCAACATTTTTTCTAGTTGCGGCCAGAGATCATCGACTTCTTTTTTAAAGCCGCGATGTACATGACCTACCGTTTCGGCGAGAGCCTTGGAGGCATCCATGTCGGCCTTAATGTCGTTCCATTCATTGGGTTCAGTGCCGCGAAAGGCAATAACAATATCGGTCTCATTCGCAAATGAGTAGGCCTGCGAACCATCGTTATTGTAGTAAGTGGTGTCATTGAAACCCAAGCGAGTCGCAGCCTTAGACGTTTCTTCGTGTGACAAGTACGCAATCATAGACAATTCAGCTAGGAGTAAGGCGCGTTGTAGAAATGGGTAAGACGCTATGTCGTTGTCTTTAGAGCCAGAGCACGGCCGTGAACGTAAATTCAGTTGGTTCGCGGTCTGTTCAGAAATCCCAGTCTGTTCGGAAATCATAGTAGGTTCAACGTTCATGGCTAAGGGCTAAAATTAACTTGTCTCTAAAATGGGTCGCCATTCTAGTGGTATTGATTAGAATCCGCGCCTTAATTTTGAAAAGATTGGTGAATTCCTATAAACCTCACTCAAGGTATTAGAGTATTTAGAAACCAGAGAGTCGCGGCAGTAGTTGTATACAAGAGGGCTTAAAAAACCCTAAGCACAGAGTCGTCTATTCGATATCTACCCAAGAGTTAGGTATGTTTTGTTCAAGTAATTCGGCAATACTGATGCTGATGATCTTGTGCTCTTCACTAACTTCTGCGGCGAACAATGATTCCTTGCTGCTTCGGGAAATAATCATGGCCCCGGGATATTGGCGTCGCAACCATAACGCGGTGCGTAGGTTCTGTTCTTCGTGGCCGGTGCCCATGACAAATACCGTGTTGTCGCCCTCTACATCAACGGTATTACGGATCCTTTTCCACACTTCAGGGTTGGATATATCGCCTTCGAATTGTTCGCGGCGGTAGCTTTCGGAGAATTGTGTCTGCTCATCAGCGACCATTACCCTGCGGTGTGCGTCACGGTCGATAATTAGAACTGTGTCTAGTTCGTCTACTGCGCAGCGTTGTAATTCTTCGAGGATGGTTTGGCCAAACCGTCCGAAACCAGCCATGATCACCACGTCCTTAGATCGTGTTTCCTTAAAGTGATGCAGCATTTGACTGCGTACTAGTCCTGCCGCTGCTAAATGATACGCATTAAAGGTTTCGCAGCTGTTGGCAACGCGAGTAGTCTCCATAGAACGCATAAAACGAAGGCTGGCACAGTGAATAACCACCTTGTCTGCAATACCTGGGATGAGGTTGATCAACACGCTGGCTGCCTCGTAGCTACGTAAGCTATTGTCATCGAGTAGCAGTATTTTTTTAGCCTGTTCTACCTTTAATTCACAGAGGAAAAAGCTGTGAGTAATATCGCCGCTGACCACTATGGCGCCGAAACTCTGCTTGAATTCGTCTCTTAATAATTGTTCGGTGCTGCCGCTTATTACCACAACTGTGACTTTCGGATTGCGCGCTCTTAACACCTTAAGATAACTGATGGCGAGTTCTCCGTCACCAACCACAATGATGTGATTTTTTAGCCGCTTTAGTTGCCAACTTTGTGGGGCAAGTGCGCGTACTAGAGTACCGATTAAACCCCATGCCGCAAGTATTGGAGCACCGAAGTAGGAAATCCACACCAGCAGGCGGCCCCAAGATGGACCACCGATAGGCGTTCCTAGATCTACACCACCTACCACAAACAAACTAAGGCTATAGTAAGCCTTGGTTAGGACACCTGAGGTGGCGAGCTCTGGCCGTTCCGTAACCACAACACCAGACGCAAAACCAATTAGGGCACTAAAAAAGAAAAAGAGTGCACCCGCTGAGAGCCACGGAAAATCTTTGAAGGCATAAGTTTTTTGCATGATTGCTATCATAACCCAGCTGGAATTTTGTGGCGATTGTGAGGCATATAAATAAACTAGTCAGCGCCAAACATGAACAAAGCAGCCTGGATAGTTAGCAGTTCAGACATTCAAAATAGAGTCGTTCCAAATAATTTCGGCAGTCTCTACTAATAGGGGTGTTAGTGCGCAGCTTACTTACTTTTGTCGCGATGTCTACGGTACACTTCAAGCATGTTTAAGCTCACGGAAAAT
>CAJQNY010000259.1 GCA_905479805.1 uncultured Arenicella sp. | reverse complement strand
CCTAGCCTCATGTGGCTATCTGGCGATATTAATGTGTCAGTGTTTGATGATAGTGAATATGATTCATTCCTAGGGAAGGGTGAGTTTTGGAGTGAAAATTGGGGCGTCACCGCTAATCTACTGCAAAATGATAACAACGATGTTTTCGGTCTACCGCAGGATAGCGAATATTTCAATTTGGATGTAAAACGTCGTTTTGGCAGCCAAGATAAATCCAATTTCGAATTGGGCTTAGGCTGGCAAGAATTGAATATTGAGTCACATCTAGAGGCGAGCGGTCCTAAACTTTCCTTGTCAGGTCGTTTAAACATCTTTGATTCTATTCAGGTCTACGGGCTTACTTCTTATTTTCCAGAGTTGGAAGATGACCTGCAGAATAATGACGCAACAGCCTATGAGCTAGAAGCGGGCGTTTTGTATCAGCCCTTACCGTCAGTATCACTGAAAGCGGGTTATCGGCACTTTTCATTGGATTTAGAAGATCCTGAAATTGAAGAACTTGGATCAAGCTCAGGCTTCTTGCTAGGCACCGATTGGAGCTGGTAGAACGCGTTTGTTCTTAAGCGGCGCTCTGTTGCTTACTTTAAAGCTTTACAACAGCGCTTTACAACAGCGCTTTACAAAAGAGCTCTACAAAAGAATTTCACAAATTATTTTTCTAATGCCGTTAGCGGCCATCGCGGCATTGTTTAATACATCTTCGATTGTGTCGGCTTGTTGATCGACACCGCCAGTTGCCATATTCGTTACTGCCGAAATACCCAAAACACTGATATTACAACTGCTCGCGGCAATGACTTCCATGGCCGTGGACATCCCCACTATGTCAGCGCCAAAACTTCTTAGCATTCGCCGCTCAGCTGAAGTTTCCAGTGAAGGACCCAACACAGCAGCATACGTGCCGGAATGGGCAGTGATGTTATTTCGTATGGCTGCCTTATTTGCACGGTTGCGTAAGGTCTCGTCATAGGCGTTAGACATATCTGCAAAAATATTTGTGAAACTCAACTCTAGTCCCAGCAAGGGGTTGTGCCCGGTCATATTAATGTGGTCATTGATTAACACAACGTCACCTGGTTGGTAGTCCGCGTTGAGGGCGCCGGCGGCATTGGTAACAACCATTTGGGTTGCGCCGAGCTCCTTGAGTATGAAAACCAAAATGGCCGCTGATTGCGCGCTGTGGCCTTCGTACAAGTGAAAACGTCCTTGGCAAAATATCGTATGCTGCTCACCCATTTTCACAACCGTAAATTTACCTTGGTGACTGGGTGTTGTTGGGGTAGGCAGCCCGATAATTTGACTGTAATTAATTTCAGCTAGAATCTCAAAGTCATCAACCACAGCGTTTAATCCACTCCCCAATATGACGAACGACGCAATCTCCGATTCAATGCCGGCTTCCGTTAAGAGTTGTTTCAATTGACTGACACAATGGGTGATTTGTTCAGGGTAAGAACTCATGGCGATATTTAGCGAGGTTGGTTGGTGGAATGGGTAAGTATTCTAGAACACTTAGCTGGCTTTTGGCATAATCAAATCAATTCCATCTATACAAATTAAAACACGTCAAAGTTATATGTTCATTAGTAGTGAAGAGATTCAGCGGATTCGCGATTATCGATCGAGCAACAAGCCGCAGCATAGTTTAATGAAAGCGGCGATTTCTATAGTCCTGCGTAAAGGAGAGCTTGGTACTGAGTTTTTGCTAATGCAAAGAGCTAAGCATGATTCTGACCCTTGGTCGGGACAAATGTCATTTCCCGGAGGAAAAATCGAAGCCAGTGATGCATCGGCCAAAGAAGCCGCTGTCCGTGAAACTTTTGAAGAAGTCGGTATTGAATTGCTCGCAGAGGACTATATTGGCCAGCTAGATGATCTGTATGGTCTTAAGGTCAATAATCAATACAGTGTGCACGTTGAGTGCTTTGTGTTTATGCCGATTCGAGAATTGACTCTGAAGGGCAATCGCGAGGTCGCCGATATGGTCTGGCTGCCGCTGTCGTACTTAGATGACCCCAACAACAGCCTTGAGTTTTTCCACCCAATGGATGGCGGATCTAAAATGCCGGCTGTGTTGATTGATGAAGCGAAAGAACAAATCCTCTGGGGTTTGAGTTTACGAATGTTGGCAACATTTTTTGAGCTTCTAGATCGGCCAATGCGAGTATTAGACAACGACGACAGCCTCAGATTGCGAGAGATGGACAAAAAGAATATGAGCGCTACTGAGTTAGACGAAACAAGCCGTAAGGCTCTTAAAGTGAGGGCATAGTTTATGGTTGCGACGGCTTCTACTATGCGAGAGCTGGGCTCCCAAATGCCAGCGTTCGAGATTACTGCCTTGGATGGCGAAAAAAGGTACAACAATAGTGCGCTAAACTCTCAGCCAGTTTTGTTGATGTTTATTTGTAACCATTGTCCCTTTGTTGTCCATATTGCAGAGAAAATGGCGCTCTTGGCTAAGCAATTACAGGAGCAAGGGATGAGCGTGATTGCCATCAGCTCGAACGATGTGGAAAATTACCCGCAAGACTCACCGGCCCTGATGGTTGAGTTTGCTACGCGTTATGGTTTTGATTTTCCCTATTGCTATGACGAGACTCAAGGCGTCGCGAAGGCGTTTGCGGCGGCCTGTACACCGGATTTTTTCATCTACGATCGAAACCATGCTTTGCGCTATCGGGGGCAGTTTGATGCATCACGCCCCGGAAATCACATTGAAGTAAACGGAGAAGACTTGTTTTCCGCCGCTTGTGCAATTCTCAATGATGAGTCGCCCAGTGAGCATCAAGTGCCAAGCATCGGATGCAACATCAAATGGAAATGATTGGGTAAATTAAAACTGGTGAAGCCCCTAGAAAAACAAGCCTGCACGCTCTGTAGTTGTATACTAAGACGATGATTTTTTCCCTCTTCCTGATTTTCGTTGGCGCGGCTGTTTTTGCGACCTTGGCTTTGTTTGCACGCCAATCTTTGATTATCGCCTATATCGTCTTAGGCATTGTGCTCGGCCCATGGGGATTGAAGTGGGTGACCGATACTGACCTTATCCAAGATATATCAAATATAGGAATTATATTTCTATTGTTTCTCTTGGGGCTGAATTTGAGCCCTCGTAAGCTTTTTGAGTTGTTGAAACAAACCACGATCGTGACCGTATTGACCTCTGCTGTATTTGCATCAATTGGTTGGGCCATTGCAACCTTAAGTGGTTTTGACAGTATTAACGCAATTGTTGTTGGCGTGTCATGCATGTTTTCGAGCACAATTATCGGTCTGAAATTATTGCCTACCACGGTGTTACATCACCGTCATACAGGGGAAGTTATCGTCAGCGTTTTGTTGTTGCAGGATCTTATCGCTATTGTTGTCCTGCTTGCGTTCCAGGCCGTGGCATCTGATTCGAATACCTTAGTCGAGTTGGCGAAATTAGTCATTCTTCTGCCAGCATTGATTGGTTTAGCTTGGTTTCTAAAACGGTTTTTATTGCTCAAGTTGTTTTTTAAATTTGATCGAATTCAAGAATATGTCTTTCTCCTGGCGCTGGCTTGGTGCTTAGGTATTGCGCAGCTAGCGCATTCAATTGGATTTTCTTATGAGACGGGCGCGTTTATTGCGGGCATAACGGTGGCAACCAGTCCGATCGCACTTTTTATTGTGGAAAGCCTGAAGCCATTACGGGATTTCTTTTTGGTTTTGTTTTTCTTTGCATTAGGTGCAGGCTTGAATATTTCCGAATTAGACACTATTTGGCTGCCAGCGACCGTGCTGGGTTTACTGATGTTGGTTGCCAAGCCAGTAGTGTTTAGGTTCGCTCTTCGTAAAGTTTCCGAGACTAACAAATTGGGGTGGGAAACAGGCTTTAGATTAGGGCAGATGAGTGAGTTTTCCCTGCTAATTGTATTTGTAGCACTGCAAAGCGCATTGATTGATCCTGCTACGGTTTACTTTGTTCAATTAGCGACCTTGGTTACCTTTATCGGCTCTAGCTATTCGATAGTCCTGCGTTATCCTACACCCGTTGCTGTCTCCGACAGGTTGCGTCGTGATTAGTCGCTGCTCTTGGCAATCGCTATTGATCCAAGCCGGTCTTTAGGGAAAATCAATTACTAAAAATTAGATGCTATGAAGACTTCAATTATTGGCTACGGAGACATTGGTCAACGCATTGCAAACTTTCTCGTAGAGAGCAATTCTCCCGCTGAAGATATTCTCGTTATTGGGCGAAATGAGCCGATACCTGAATGTGAGCTGGCGTTCCATAAACTTGATCTGGATGACCAGCTTTCGCTGCCGTCATCATTGTCCAACTCACAGTTATTTTATTTAGTTCCTCCACAACCTCATGGTGAAACTGATAAGCGAAGCGAAAATTTGCTACGTAAAATGACGTTGAATGAGAGGCATCCACGTCGTGTCGTGCTAATTAGTACAACCGGTATTTATGGTGACTGTAAAGGGGCATGGTTGAATGAAGAGACGCCTGTTAATCCTTCTACAGATAGAGCGAGGCGGCGCCATAGTGCTGAAATGCAATGGCAGCAATATTGCGAATTAAACCGAATTCCTTTGGTGATTTTACGTGTGCCGGGTATTTATTCGTTTAGTCGGATTCCGCGCGAGCGACTGATGAAAGCAACACCCGTGGTTCGAGCCGAAGAGTGTGGGTTCACCAATAGGATTCACGCTGATGATCTAGCTTTGATTGCCATAGCGGCTATGCGAGACAGCAGCGCGGAGGGTATCTTTAATGCTTGTGATGGTGCGCCCAGCAAGATCAGTGAGTATCTAATTGAAGCCGCAAAAGTAATTGATGTGCCAGCCCCTCGTGAAGTCAGCATGGCAGAGGCACGAGAGCTTTTGTCTGAAAATATGCTTAGTTATTTAAACGAGTCGCGCAAGATCAGCAATGAAAAAGTCGTAACAGAATTGAAAGTGACGCTGCGCTATCCTGATTTTCGAATAGGGCTGCGCCACTAGTTTTCAGCTCAATTGCTTGGGGTTATTTATCCCTCGCAGTGGTAATGATCTCCGTGTGAGTAGCACCCACCGTTCCGATAATACCGACTTGAGTAGCCAGGGGTCGGGCAATAGTTGTCGCGACTTCGGCTTCGGTTGTAGTTTCGGTTTCGGCGATCGTAACGATTACTAGTATAATAGCCGTCATTATAGTACCGCTGGTTATTGTTATAGCGGCTGTAACCATTGCGATCATAATTGCGATGGCTGTTGTAATGACGATTATAGTAACGGTTGTGGCGTCGATTCTTGCGGTAGTGCTTACGTTTGTGAGATCGGTGAGATCGATAACCTTCGTCATGATAACCAAGAGTAAAATGTGGCAGGTCGATGTGTACAGACCCGCGCGCTGAAGCCGTAGCTGGAATTGCTGAGATCATCACGACCATTGCAAAAGCCGCTGCAACTTTAGGGAAAGTTTTGGTTTTAGAGTACGCAGCTATTGCGCCTGAGTGAGTGGTTGTTGTCATAAAATTCTCCTGAATTAACGTTAGGATACGAAGAACCTTAACTGAACCAACCTTAACCCCAACTGAATCGTGTTGATGGGATGCTTTAATGAATGATATGAAGTCGATTGTGATTCTTACCGGTGCCGGTATTTCTGCTGAATCGGGGATTCAAACATTCCGTGCACAAGACGGCTTATGGGAAGAGCATCGGATTGAGGATGTGGCGACGCCGGAAGGGTTCCAGAGTAATCCAGAATTAGTGCAAGACTTCTATAATCAAAGGCGTCAACCCATTCTAGATGGCGTGCACCATCCCAATGCGGCTCATAAGGCGCTAGCTAGATTGGAGCAAGAATTCAGTGGAGATTTCACTTTAGTCACACAGAATATCGACAACTTACACGAGTTAGCAGGCTCACAAAACCTTATGCATATGCATGGCGAGATTTTAAAAGCTCAATGTGCAAGCAGTCTGCAGGTGTTCGATTGTTACGGGCCCATCAACACCAAAGATCTCTGTGACTGCTGTGGCAGACCTGGGCTACTTAGGCCCCATATCGTGTGGTTTGGAGAGATGCCGCTGTACATGGAAGAGATTTATCAAGCCTTAGGTGAGTGTGATCTATTTATTGCCATTGGGACCTCAGGTAATGTTTATCCAGCTGCGGGTTTTGTCCAGGCCGCAAATGCCGCTGGTGCGTACACTCTAGAAATCAACTTAGAAGCGTCGCAGGTGGCGACTGAATTCGACGAAGCAATTTATGGAAAAGCTGGCGAAGTGTTAGTTCAATGGGTCGATGAGTTTCTAGCGGGCTGAGTTTGCGATCGAGCCTTGATTCGATCCTTATAAATTTTGGCTAAGAATCCAGCTTTCTACTTCAGTAGTGATCTGTTTGTCTGTTTTGCCTTCAATCGAAATGGCGGGGCCGATAATACAGCGAATGTTGCCCGGTTTTATCCACCAGCTGTTCTTTGACCAATACTTTCCGGCATCGTGAGCAATCGGCACAACGTTAACTTTGGCAGCAACAGCTAACATCGCTGCGCCTTTTTTATAACGACCGGACTCTCCATAGCTAGTTCGCGTTCCCTCAGGAAATATCAATACATGGCGGCCTTGTTTGATCTTCTGCTGACCTTGCTTGACGACTTGTTCAAGCGCCGTACTACGTTCTTGTCGATCAATGGCGATCGGCCGTGTTGCCCACAGACCCCAACCAAAAACGGGAATGCGAAAGAGCTCTTTCTTTAATACCCATGCTAAGCCCGGTAGGAAGATTTGCGTGGTAATCGTCTCCCAAGTCGACTGGTGATTGCTTGCGAATACGCAAGGATCATCGGGAATGTTTTCTTCTCCCTCAATCGTGTGAGTTAAGCCACAACAGACTTTAAGCCACCAGGCAACGAACCATGCCCATCCAGCGATCATCTTGGAGCGCACCTTGGGCGGCATTGGCAGTGCCACCATAGAAATAAAGAAAAAGGGGATGGTCGAAAGACCTTCGCCGAGATAAAACAAAATGGATCGAATATAGATCATCCTAATTACCGCTTGGATTAGCTACTAGACTCAAGAATTGAATCGACAAACTTCGCTAGGTTGTCAAACACCAGCAAGCTGTCAAACTCATCATCGATTGAGTTGCGTAATTTGTGTAAGGTTGACTTTCCATTACCCGTTTTTACCAAGACCGGTACGGCGCCAGCACTTTGGGCTGCGTACAAGTCGCGTAATGAATCGCCGACGGAATAGACACCTGAAAATGAGGTGTTCAGCCGTTCGGCTAATTCTTGGTATAAACCGATGCTGGGTTTTCTGCACTCACATTCATCTTCAGGGCGGTGAGGGCAAAATAGCACGCATTGAATTTTCCCTCCGTGCTTGTGGACCAGGTCAATCATTCTTACGTGAATTTGCCCGAGGGTGTCGGCTGAAAATAAGCCTCGTCCAACACCTGATTGATTACTGATAATAACAACATCGAACCCTGCCTGCGTAAGTCGTGCAATAGCTTCCAAGCTTCCCTTGATTGGAATCCACTCATTGGGGCTTTTTATGAAGTCCGGAGAGTCTTTGTTGATGACTCCGTCGCGGTCTAAAATTACTAGCTTCATGGGGTGTTGAGATCCTAGGCTTGCAGCAGCGAAATGTCAGCAACTCGTAAAAACAGTTGTTGCATGCTGCTTAATAACGCCAATCGGTTTTGTTGTTGAGCAGGATCGTCGCTCATGACCATGACATGTTCGAAAAAATCATCAACGGGTGTTCTCAGTGACGCTAGTTTCTGTAAGCCTTGGGTATAGTCGCCCGCGTCAAACAATGCATTGCAGTCAGCAGCAATAGTGTTAATTGATTGATACAGAATTTTTTCCTCAGGTTCAATGAGCAGACTCTCGTCAACCGTGCGTGAACCTTCAAAAGTATTCTTCTTTAGGATATTTGAGATGCGTTTATTGGCAGATGCTAAATCGGTCGCTTCTGCTGCTGCTGCAAATTGGTCAACGGCTTTGATCCTTTGTTCGAAATCTAAAGGCTTATTAGGTTTGCAAGCCATCACCGCATAGATTGTATTCGTATCTATGTTTTGTTGTTGGTAATAGGCCATTAAGCGTCCGCGTACAAACTCGAGGATTTGGTTTTGTACTTCAGCGTCGATTTCCAAGTCTTGCTCATCGCCGTATACCTGTGCGCTTAACGTAATTAGTTCGCTAAGATCTAGGGGCAATTCTTGTTCGATAATGGTTCTCAAAATACTCAGAGAAGCTCTGCGGAGTGCATAGGGGTCCTTGTCTCCTGTCGGTACTTCACCGGCCGCATAGATTCCCACTAAGCTATCCAATTTATCAGCTAAGGCCACGGCCTGTGCTTCTTTGGATTGAGGTAAGCGGTCTCCTGCGAATTTAGGCCAGTAGTGCTGTTCTATGCATTCGCCAACGAGAGCGGGCTCGCCGTCCAGATCGGCGTAATAGTGCCCCATTACCCCCTGGAGCTCATCAAACTCACCCACCATGTCGGATACTAAGTCTGCTTTCGCCAGCGCCGCGCCGCGACTGCAAATTGTTGAGTCGGCACCAATACGTTCCGCAATCAGTCCGGACAGTTTTTCAATACGTACTGATTTATCAAAGACGCTTCCGAGCTTTTGATGGAAAAGTACGTTCTTAAGGTTCGCTCGACGCGACTCTAATGTTTGCTTTAGATCTGTTTGCCAGAAAAACTGCGCATCTGATAGACGGGCACGCAACACACGTTCGTTGCCGTTGATTACTCGCTCAGGGTTGCTGCTTTGAATATTACTCACGGTGATGAAATAAGGCATTAATGCACCGTTATCGTCTAGCAAATGAAAATACTTTTGATGGTCGCGCATTGAAGAAATAAGACACTCCTGCGGGACTTTTAGAAAGTCTGCATCAAATCTTCCAAGTAAAGCCGTGGGGTGCTCTACCAATCCCGTGACTTCGTCAAGGAGCGCGGAGTCATCCTCAGTGGTTGCGTTATTCTCTATGGCTATTTTTGCTACTTGTTCGGTGATCATGCTTTGCCGGCTCGCAAAACAAGGAACTATTTGACCGTCTTCCTTAAGCGAAGACTCGTAGTTATCGGCGTGTTCGATAATGAGCTCGCCCTGACTGTGAAAGCGATGGCCTCTAGTGATATTGCCTGAAGGTACATTTAAGACCTCGGTTGGCAAGGTGGTAGCACCGTGCATCACGATCAACCATTTGACCGGTCGTACGAATTCAGCACTGCCATTGCCCCACCGCATGCGCTTGGGGATCGGGAGGCGCTTGATGGCTTGGTCGATGATAGTAGGGATCAACTCAGCAATAGTTTGACCATTTTGCTTGATGATAAAACATAACCATTCGCCTTTATTAGTCTTAAGACGATCCAATTGGTCTATATCGACGCCACAAGATTTAGCGAACCCGAGAGCCGCTGGAGTTGCATTGCCGTCTTTATCAAACGCTGCTTGCACGGCTGGGCCACGACGCTCAACTTGTTGGTCTGGTTGACCAGCGAGAGTGCTGGGAACCCACAGTGCCAGCCTTCTAGGGGTGGCATATGGCTTCGCCAGAGCTGCTTCTACATCGCTGATGAGTTCTGCTTCAATTAAGCCAGAAAGTAGTTCATGGCTGAAGGATTCACTTAGCTTTTTAAGCGCTTTAGGGGGTAGCTCTTCAGTGCCTAGTTCAATCAGTAGGGATTCTTGTTTCATTTTTCATCCCCAGCTAAGGATTGGTCCTGAAATTGCTTGCCCCTGGGAAACCCAAGAGCTTCCCGAGATTCATAGTAAGTTTGTGCGACCCCTTTTGATAGCTTTCGAATACGGCCGATGTAACGAGCGCGTTCGGTCACACTGATTGCGTGCCGAGCATCCAAGAGGTTAAAACTATGTGAGGCTTTTAATACTTTTTCATATGCTGGTAGGGGTAGCTTTTGATCAATTAGGTACTGGCCCTCA
>CAJQNY010000258.1 GCA_905479805.1 uncultured Arenicella sp. | reverse complement strand
GCCAACGCCAACGCCAACGCCAACGCCAACGCCGCCAGAGGATTTGATTAACGAAGTGGTGACCATTGTTAATACTAGTGATACCACTGAACAAAGCCTTGGTAACGACGATGAACAACGCCAAACGGATCCATTACAATGTCGTTAATAGAATGTCTTAAGCCAAGGACTTTGAGTTCTAAAAATAGAGTGCCTATAAGGACAAGAATTGCTGGTGGTTTTATTGTTGGAGCTTTTATGGTGCTTGATGTATTAGCTGCCACTACACCATACCGTCTGAGCAAGGCTCCTCTCAGTATTGCTGAAGATGTCTCTATTCATTATGAAATAAGCCCAGATGGCAATTACGTAGTCTATTTCGCAGACCATGACCTAGATAATGTTTTTGAGTTGTACAGTGTGCCGATTACGGGGGGCACGCCGATAAAGCTTAATCACACCCTACTAGAAAACCAAACCGTTAATCTGTTAAACCGGAATAACTCTGTGTTGCAAACAATTATTGATGATGAGGGTGCTTTTAAGATAAGCCCAGATAGTTCTCGTGTATTGTTTCTTAGTAATATTGAGTTTCAACGTGGTTTCGATCTTTATAGTGTGCCTATCACGGGTGGCACTCCCGTTAAGTTAAACGGCCCATTGCCACGCTCAGGTATTTTTTCGGGTGATGTTGATTATGTTGTGATCAGCCCGGATAGCTCAACGGTGGTCTATCAAGCAGACCAAGACACTTATCGTGTAGCTGAGCTCTACAGTGTGCCTATAGGTGGTGGGACATCAATAAAACTGAATCCGACGCCGCCCGAGTTTGGCGATGTGTTTGGGACGAATCTACAGGTCAGTTCAGACAATCAGTATGCCGTTATGATAGGTGATGTTGAGACAAATGGTGTCTTTGAAATCTACAGCGCTAAAATTGATGGCAGCACCTTTGTCAGGTTAAACCAAACTTTGCCTGCGAGTGGGCAGGTTGATCCTAACTTTCGATTGACTCCAGATGGTAGCCGCGTAATCTACTTGGCGGACATAGATACAGATGAAGTTGATGAGCTATATTCGGTTCCTATCGGTGGAGGAATGCCGGTAAAACTTAATGACGGCTTGTTAACTACTGCGGGTATTACCCATTATACAATTAGTGCTGACAGTCAATCGCTTGTCTATTTAGCCAATCAAGATAGTGTCGCTAGCGATGAACTTTATAGTGTGCCCGTGACTGGTGGTACACCCATTAAACTGAATCAAGCGCTTGGTTCGACAGCTGATGTGTTAGTTGGATTTAAAATTTCACCTGACTCTTCACAGGTGAGTTATGTTGCCGATGCGATGATCAATGATACATTCGAGCTCTTTAGTGTGCCGATAGGTGGCGGAACCCCTGTCTCATTAAGTGGCCCGTTGGTAATTGGTGGGGATGTTAAGTCTGATATTTCAATAAGCCCGGACAGTAGCTCAGTTTTATTTCGTGCGGACAAAGATACCGATAACTTGGAAGAGTTATACCTAGTGCCGATTGCCGGTGGCGAGATCTCGAAGCTGAGTGGCAACCTGATAAGCAATGGAGATATTTCTGATTCCCAAAGTAAGCTTACGCCAGATTCTTCGAAAGTTTTGTATTTGGCGGATCAATCAATCAATGGTCAAAATGAATTGTTTGCCGCGAATGCTGATGGCTCAGACAATGTGAAACTGAATAGGTCACTTCCAGAATTTGCCGATGTAGATAAGTTTTTGGTTAGTGTTACCAGCAACCACATAGTGTACTTGGCCGACCAGAATCGTTTTGGGCAAACAGAGTTGTACGCTGTGGATATATCTGATTTATCCGCTACGATTGACGATATTTGTTTTCCTATAGTAGCTGCAAACCAAAAAATAGCGCTAATATGTCTTTGATGATGATTCCTAGCCTGACTTGATAAATTTGGGCTGGGCTTAAAGCTCTATTATCGTTATCTCTTCTAAATCATTGCCATAATGCTTACATGAGTTAAGTCGCCGACAACGACGAAAAATTCTTCGAATGTAGATCAAAGGAAGGCCAACTCAGTTGCTAACTTGGTGTTAACTGAAGAGTGTGATCGTGAGTCCCTGTACCAGTAAAAATTTACTAAGTGCAAATAAACTGATTGAAATGTACAAGATTTGTAATGCTGCCAAAAAGCTTACTCGTCGATTGCGCATATTGGCGTTTGCTACGATCAGGATTATATAGGATTAAAAAACCGGCTATCGCATTCACGATAGCCGGTTTCGTTATGTGCAGACGCTCGCTTGAATTGGCGGCCTCTCGATGCTTTTATGCGTCCGTACTAAACGTTAGCGGTAGACCAACGTTTGCATGTTAAATGCAAACAATGCTTTCGGCTTGTAGACCTTTTTCACCTTGTGCAACATTGAACTCGACCTTTTGGCCTTCGGCCAAAGTCTTAAAGCCAGAATCTACGATGGCGCTGTAATGCGCGAATACGTCAGGACCTGATTCTTGTTCGATGAAGCCAAAACCTTTAGTTTCGTTGAACCATTTCACGGTTCCAGTTGATTGATTAGACATAAATTAATACCTTTTTTGTTAAATAAATGATTGCCTCGTGAGGCATGAATAGTGGAAAAATTGAAGCGAACATTTACAAACTTTGAAGAGGTAAAAACTACTGGAGGAGACAAACTGCTAAAAAACTACTTAGAGAGGATGTGGCAACAACGAGGAGATATACGTAAAACGAAGGATTTAAACTTGCTGTATCTTTAAACTATCTTAACCATACAGCTATATTCTGCCATGTGACGATAGATTACCAAATGGACACAATGTTAATTTAGAGTGATGCGGCGCACTTATTCCTAGAGTACAGGGGAAACATAGAAAACAGAACTCTCAAGGGCTGTTAAGAGGCCAGACTCCAGCTATGGCATACGATCAATTCATAATGACTCTCTTATACGGTTAGTTATTTCAGGTTATTCCACAAATGTGTAAAGCTCAGCGCAATCCGTTTAGCTAGTTGTTCATTGGTGACACTGCCTTTGTGGCCGCCTTCAGTGTTTTCGTAGTAGTCAATTTTGTGTCCCTGCGAGAGCATTTTTGCCGCCATTTTCCGTGCATGACCAGGGTGTACGCGGTCATCTTGTGTTGAGGTGAAAAAGAAAATTGGAGGGTAATCAGCATCCTTTGAGACGTTTTGATATGGACTGTAATCACGCATGAATTCCCAGTCGTCGGTGCTTGGGTCACCATATTCTGCCATCCAACTCGAACCGGCTAAAAGCTTGTGATAGCGTTGCATGTCTAGTAACGGCACGCCGCAAATGATTGCCCCGTACAATTCAGGCCTGCGTATCATCGTAGCACCAACTAAAAGACCACCATTTGAACGTCCTTCGATGCCAAGGTGTGCTGCTGAGGTTATCTTTCTGGTAACTAAGTCTTCAGCGACTGCTTCAAAATCTTCAAATGCTTTATTTCTATTGGCTAGGAGCGCTGAAGCGTGCCAGGCTGGGCCATATTCTCCACCGCCTCTAATATTGGCTATGACATAGACGCCGCCACGCTCTAACCAGGCTTTTCCATAGGCGCCATTATGATCTTCATACGAACCTGAATAGGAAGGTGTGAGTGAGGCTCTAAAGCCACCGTATGCGAATACATGTGTAGGATTACTGCCATCGAGTACTGTGTCTTGCGGCATAATCACAAAATAGGGCACGCGCGTGCCGTCGAGAGATTTGGCGAAAAACTGTTCGACCTTCATTAGAGAGCTGTCGAATGTGGCTGACTGTTGTAGAGCGACCTTGCTCATTAGAGAGTTATCAACGGCATAGAGAGTGGGGGGCGTCAAGAAATCTTCATATCGAGCGTAAAAGTCACCGGTACTATCATCGTTGGTTTGTATACTTAGCTGGCCGGTAGAAGGGAGATCGATTAGTTCTTTTATCCAGTCTTGCTCGCCGCGGCGGAAACGATATATCTTCGATGTTACGTCTTCCAGCACAACCACTAAGATGCTTTCTTTGTTTACCGTGACGCTTTCTACGATGGCCGACGGAGATGACTCAATCAATACTGTGGCCGACTTTGAAGACGTATTCTTTACTCCTTTTAGTAAGGCTCTAGGTTCAACTAAAACAATTGATCCTTGCTTGTACAGCTCTCCTTGGAATACCCAATCTGCTTGTAATGAGATCACAAGTTCGCCTTGAATGACATCATCCAACACTGCGGACTCAGGGAGGTCGAGTTGGACTATTTTTTCTCCCACTCGGACGTAATAACGATTGCTCCAATAACTAAATCGCTCAAAAATCAAGTCTATACTGCCTTTGGATCCACGGAAGCGATCTGCATAAATAGATACGGATTTCGTATCCGTTTGCATCAGTGTTTTGGCATCCTTGAGTGCTTCACCACGCTTCCAAGTTTTGACTATGCGAGGATAGCCCGACTCAGTCATAGTGCCGCGGCCGAAATCAGTTGCCACGAAGAGATGATTTTCGTCTGCCCAGGTTACTGTCATTTTTGACTTGGGTAAGGTGAACCCATTCTTAACAAAATCAAGTTTTTTTAGATTAAATTCTCTCAGTTCGTGTGCATCACCGCCACCAGGTGAAAGGCTCACTAGGCAATGTTCATTTTCAGGTTTCAGGCAGCTCATTCCTTGAAATACCCATTTTTCTCCCTCTCGCTCGGACAAGCGATCAATGTCGATTACCGTCTGCCAAATGGGTTTTCCAGAGTTGAAGCGATCTAGACTTGCTCGTTGATAAATACCTCTGGGATGATCAGAGTCTTTGTACAAAGAATAGACCCAACTTCCTCTAAGAGTAATGTTTGGAAGTTTGTCTTTGCTATTCAATGCAGTTAAGGCATCGCGGTATATATCTTTATAAAGAGTTTGTGAGGCGAGGGACCTTTCAGTTTTTCTGTTGGTAGCATCCACCCAAGTCAGTGCGTTTTTACCGTCAACATCTTCTAGCCATAGATGCTGGTCGAAACTGCTTTGGGCAAAGCAGCCAAGGCTAATTGAAAAAGATAATAGGAGGCTTAGGGCAAACTTTTTAAACATTAAATTGTCTCGTCGTGGTGAAGAGGGTCATTACTGGGAATAAATTCAAAACAGCGGGGTGCTGCGAGCCTAAATATAACAGTTTGTTAGCTGTATGGGGAATCATGAGTATCAATTCTGCTGTTTTAAAACGTACCAATGGTTAGTGATATCGTATATCGAACTCCAGCGCCGATTAAGTCGTGCGATGAACCAAATTTCGCGAATAAAAATAAAGGTCAATCATGGTGTAATTAGCTAGTATTTGATCTGCATTTGCCTATAATCGCGCACTATTCTGGCGACCATACTTATCAACCCATGAAGTTACGTAATATTGCAATCATTGCTCACGTTGACCACGGCAAAACAACCCTGGTAGACAAACTCTTACAACAATCAGGTACGTTTGATGATCGTGCCGAATTGGTTGAGCGTGTCATGGACAGTAATGATATTGAGAAAGAGAGAGGCATTACCATTCTTGCTAAGCCTACCGCTCTTACATGGCAGAATTATCGCATTAATATTGTTGATACGCCTGGCCATGCTGACTTTGGTGGTGAAGTTGAGCGTATTCTGTCTATGGTAGATTCAGTTCTTCTATTGGTGGATGCCGTTGATGGCCCAATGCCACAAACTCGCTTTGTTACGCAAAAAGCATTTGAGCATGATTTAAAGCCGATTGTTGTTATTAACAAGATTGACCGCGAAGGCGCGAGACCTGATTGGGCTTTAGACCAAACCTTTGATTTATTTGATATGTTGGGTGCGACCGATGAGCAATTAGATTTTCCAGTTATTTACGCTTCAGCTATTAATGGCTATGCGACAGATGACCATACCAATTTAACTGACAATATGGATACGCTTTTTCAAGCCATCGTTGATAATGTACCCCCGCCACCAGTAGAAGTTGATAAGCCTTTTCAAATGCAAGTATCGCAACTGGATTATTCGTCTTACATGGGCGTTATTGGTATTGGGCGAATCAAACAAGGCTCTGTTAAAGTCAATTCACCGATTACGGTTATTGATAAGGATGCCAAAACTAAGAACGGCCGTATTGGCAAAATATTTGGTTTCAAGGGCATAGAACGTGTTGAAATTGAAGAAGCAAACGCTGGCGATATCGTGGCTATTACGGGGCTAGAGCCTTTGTTTATCTCTGATACCATTTGTGATCGTGAAGCCGTTGAAGCGTTGCCTGCGTTATCTGTCGATGAACCCACAGTAACAATGACGTTCCAAGTGAATACATCACCTTTTGCGGGACAAGAAGGTAAATATTTAACTTCGCGTCAGATCCGTGACCGCTTGCAAAAAGAATTGCTAGTCAATGTTGCGCTTCGAGTAGAAGACACTCCAAACCCAGATAAATTCAAGGTTTCTGGTCGTGGTGAGCTGCATCTATCGGTATTAATAGAAAACATGCGCCGTGAAGGATTCGAGCTTGCGGTATCTCGCCCAGAAGTGATTTATAAAGAGGTTGGCGACGAGATTCATGAGCCTTATGAGGCTGTTACCATTGATATTGACGATGAGCACCAAGGTACGATAATGAAGGCCTTGCAAGAGCGGGGTGGAGATTTAGAAAATATGACTCCAGACGGCAAAGGTCGTGTACGTTTAGACTTTTTGGTTCCGTCACGTGGATTAATTGGTTTTCAAACTGATTTCATGACCATGACATCAGGTTCTGGTTTGATGTATCACGTGTTTGACCGTTATGCGTTGAAGAAAAATAAGTCTTTTGGCCAGCGTCAAAACGGTGTATTGATTTCAAATGGCACTGGTAAAGCATTAGGTTTTGCGATCTTCAACTTACAAGATCGTGGCAAAATGATTATTTCAGCAAATCAAATGGTCTATGAAGGCGAAGTAGTTGGTATTCATTCTCGTGAAAACGATTTAACCGTCAACCCGTTAAAAGGCAAGCAGTTAACTAACGTTCGTGCGTCTGGTACGGATGAAGCATTACGTTTGGTTCCACCCATCAAACATACATTAGAGTCGGCTCTTGAGTTTATTGATGATGATGAGCTTGTCGAAATAACGCCAGAGAGTATCCGAATTCGTAAGCGATTCTTGCTTGAGCACGAGCGTAAGCGCGCAAGCCGTGGTACCGTATAAGCCTGCCTTTGAGGCTGGTTATATATTCAGGGACTGTATAGAAAATGGTTATCTACGATTTAATATGTGACTCAAACCATGAGTTTGAAGGGTGGTTTAAAAACGCTGATGATCTGGTTAGTCAGCGAGAGTCGGGTCTATTGACCTGTCCTTATTGTGATTCAGGAGAGGTAATCAAGAAGCTCGCTGCGCCGAAGATATCCAAAAAAAGCAACGCCACGAATAATCGCGGCAACCAGGAAGTCGCGATTGGTGGAATAGGAGACACGCAGTCCCCTGAAAAGTTCCAGCACTTGCAAAAAATGCTCGGCGAAGTTCATAACTTTATCGATAAGAATTTTGAAGACGTTGGCAATCGATTTGCTGACGAAGCTATCAGTATTCATCAGGGTGAAAAGGAAGCTACTAACATTCGTGGTACGGCATCAGCTGAACAAATCAAGGAAATGGCCGAGCAGGGCGTGGAGGCGGTTCCATTACCTCCAAAGCCAATTGATAGAAAAAAAATAAATTAAAACAGTCGGTTAAGGCTGTCTTCGAAGTTGCATTGTCAGGCTTGAATTAGCCTGTAGAATCAGTTTTCCCGGCAGGTATTCATAGTCGG
>CAJQNY010000257.1 GCA_905479805.1 uncultured Arenicella sp. | reverse complement strand
ACATCAGTTTGTACTGAGACAGCCGCAGCCACTCCAGCGCCTTGCCCATTTACCGCACAGCACATCATATTGCGCACCGCCGCGTGGGAATCTTTATCACCCCCGGCACTGCGCCCCGTAACTAATAAATGCCCTACTCCTTTCGGTAACATTGCACGATAAGGCAGTTGGAAATAGCGCCCAGTGGTCGGTAAGATAAGTATGCCATAACCATCAATGAACTCAGGAAAGATGCCGATACTGTCTTCAAACTGTCCTTGCTCGCGAACGTCAAGAGCAGTCATATTGTATACCGCATCTATTTTACGCGTATCTCTTACGCCTAAGGTCATACCAAAGTTACGCAGCTTGGCATTTTCGCAACCGGGGTTGAATTGTTTGAGGGCTTCGATCGCAAGCATGGCTTGTTTCCTACCTTCCATTTCACCTCGAGTAAGATGATCGGGATTGGTGGCATCTAAACCCGCCAAATGAACCAAGTTCAAATAGGTAAGGTCGCCCTGTTCGGTGATAGCGCCCCACGTTCCGGTAATGGTGTTTAGGTTCTGTGGAATCAGGCCCGACTCAATGGCCTTCTCAAATGGTTTCTTCAGATAAGGGGAAAACATTTCGTCCTCCTTACCTGATGTTTCCATCGACCAATCAGGCCCACACCAGTCACTATAGGTATGTGGGTCAGACTTCACTTCTTCGATAAACTTCTTGGTGTCGACACCGTTCATCGAGAACATCACAGAGGCTGCCATCATTTCTTCGACCGGTGTTTTGTGTACAACGGCGCCAGACCTATGCGCAATATCGGCATCTCCCGTCGCATCAATTACACGCTTAGCCAAAATTGCTTCGCGCCCTGCTTTACTTTCAACGATGACGCCTTTGATCAACCCATCTTCAATGATGGGCGCTACCATCGTACGATGCAGCATAGGTGTGATTCCCGCTTCTTGTACTAGAACATCCGCCACATATTTAAAGGCCTCACCATCTATGGCATGGCTATTCGACTGAGGCTCTGGAGTCGCCGCTCCCATCGATTTAGCCCTCTCTTCAAACTCAATCCCAATGCCCTCACTGTCCACCGTGTTGTCATGGCGATACCACGCGAAGCCCTCTACGCCTACTTGAGTAAGATTGCCGCCAAAACAGCCATAACGTTCTAACAACGTTGTTTCCGCGCCTGCTCGAGCTGACGCTATCGCCGCCGCCAAACCGCCGGGACCGCTGCCCACGACCAATACATCGGTAGTGTGTACGACCGGAGTTTCTCTGGCTAACTCGGTAATCGTCTGCATTCTTTTTCCTCTGCTACGCTAACTCGCCTACTAATTTTCCTACTGATTTTCGAAAGGGATAATCGTACCCATATTCATAATACTATTTGGGTCATAGGCGTCTTTGAGGTTTTTCAAAATATAGTAAGAAGACCCATACTCATCTTTGATCCATTGTGCACGGTGCTTACCTACACCGTGGTGGTGACACATCGAACCACCATGCTTGATCGTTTCTTCCACAATGATCTCTTTGATCGCGTAATGATATTTAGTTATCTCTTCGTCTGGCGCACAATCAAGCACTTCATAAAAATAAACGAAGTACATGTTGGTCCCATTTAAATAGCTATGCGACGTATGGCCACCGAGCATTGTCAGGTTAGGAATCTCATTTCTAACACGCCTCATACACACCTCGTATAGGTCATTAATACTTCCCCAATTAGCCGACACCTCCGTGGTATGACAAATGGTATTGGTTTCCATGATCTCGGTTTTTTCCTCGGCCAAGTTAGACGGATCCCAATTAAGATGATCAAACCAAGTTTCTATCAGGTCGGACTCTACGGGTACACACTCCTCGTACTTGGCGACAATCTCCTCTATCGCCTTTGCGGTGGCATCCGCTAATGGTTTTACGCCTTCGGCTACAAATATGAGCACACATTTTCCATCCGCAAAATGCGAAAAATGGAACGCGCCGTCCTCTAAGTCATAAAGTCGAGCCACCGAAGGGCGATACCCTTCCACCATGACTTCGCGCAAAATCTCAAAGCCGGTCTTCATGTTGTCCAGGGTGTAACCCAAGAACTGATTGTTATCTGGGTAGTATTTAAATATCTTTACCGTCACCTCGGTGATAAAACACAATGCGCCTTCATTGCCGATAATCACGTGTCGAATATCCGGGCCAGCGGCCCGCCGTGGTACATCTTTAATACGGGTAATGCCGCCTTCAGGAAAAACAGCTTCTAGCGCGACGACCATATCCTCGATTCCACCGTATAGCGTAGAAAACTGACCGATGCTGCGTGTTGCAACCAAGCCACCCATTTGTGCCAAGGGTTTAGATTGCGGCGAGTGACCCGTAGTAAACCCCTTTGCACGAAGTTCATCTTCTAATATTTGTAGTGATACTCCGCACTGTGCTGTCGCTTGCATATTGTAGGTGTCGATCTCTACTATTTCGTTCATCCCAGAACCGTCGAGGACAATCGAATTTTCAAGTGCCGTTTCCAGGCCGCCTTCAGTGGCCGAACCGCCAGTTCGCGGTACCACGTTGATGCCATTGGCGTTGGCAAATGCGATAACCTCAGCGACTTGTTCGGCACTGTTAACCGCAGCAATGGCAACCGGCATTGGCTGAGTATAAACACCGTGGTAAGCCTCGTAGCGACGAAATCTGTCGACGCTGCTCTCCCTAAGCATCTGCTCATCAGTGTTAATTTGTTCAGAGCCGACAATATTCTGAAGTTGCTCTAATATTTGTTCACGTGTTAAAGGCATAAGTAGTCCCGAATAGGTATTTCTAAAATAGATAGTTTCAAAATAGATAGTTTCAAAATAGGTTGCTTCAAAATAGATTGCCCCAATAAGAGTAAGCCGCGTTTCGACCTAATGAATAAGTGGGTTAATTATTGCGTGTAAATTTTCTAATAATGGATCAGTTTGCTTGGTTACTTTAGAGAAAACCTGCAGATTAATTTGCTGGTACATCTCAGTGTGTAACTCATTTGGTGTAAAAGAATCATGCACACGAACCATAGCAACTTGTGCCTGTTCAAATGATGGGTAAGCACCCACCGCCACCGCAACACAGATAGCAGAACCGAGTGATGCGGAGCCGGTGATCTTGTTACGCATGGTCGGCAAGCCCATTACATCTGCCAGTATTTGCATAAACAAATCACTGTTCGAACCACCACCCGATACAATAAGCTGATTTAGCTCAAGGTCGAGTTCAGTGCTGCAAGCATCAATATGATTTTTCATTGTCATCGCGATCCCTTCTAAGGCTGAGCGATATAAGTGCGCACGAGTGTGACCAGCTTGAAAACCCAACATGACACCTTTCTTAAATTGTTTGTCCGTAGGCGCCAACCATTCAGGAACGGTAATCAAACCATCACTGCCCAAGGAAACTTCAGTTGCCTCTTCATTCAATAAGCCTTCGGCTGAAAACTCCCTATCTAAGCCTACGGCTGAGGGCTGCTTATCAGAATATTGAGGTTGCAGATCCATTCCAAAAAGCTCTTTTAACCAGGTGATTGTCGACATACCAAAGCGTACACCCCCTGTTTCGTACAAGTACTTAAATGGTTCGCACGCCATATTAGTAAAGAAACTCACGCCATTACTTTTATTGCTGTTACCCATGACCATGCCACCAATATAAGTCCCTAATGAAAGTAGCGCCGTTTCGCTCTCTTTAAGGCCCGCACCCAGTGCCTCTACGGCTTTATCATTAGCGGTCGCCACTACAGGCAGGCCTTGCGGAAAACCAGTCGCTGTTGCCGCATCCTGAGTAATCTCTCCAAGTACGGCCCCTGGATTAACGAGTTCAAAAAGCTGTTCTAATCTTAGCCCAAAACGTTCAAACTGATTTTGATCGGCACTCCAGTCCCACGCGTCTTTGTCTATCGGCCACTGCCCTTCATAGTTCGCTGAGGAATCTTTGAACTCAGCCGTCAGTCGATGGGTAATGTAACCGGAGGAACTCGTCACATAAGCGGCTTCTGCACTACTGGGTTGATACTTTTTTGCTAAGCGTAAATCCATCCAATTTAATATTGGACTCGCTAAGCGACCATCAGCCTTAAGCTCAGCGCGACAACAGCGAATAGTGCACAACCCAATACCCTTGATCTGATGAATATTGCCGGTGAACCCTCGCATAGCTTGGCGACTCGCTTTTGTCAGTGAATCCCATAGATCATCATCCGGGTGCTCGGCGATACCGTGACTGGGTCTGTGCATGGGTTTAAGTGCTTGGCTTCCTTCGCTAACAATCTGACCTTGCATATTAAAGATGCAAACCTTGGAACTTTGAGTCCCGCCATCGATACCTATGAAATACTGTTCAGTCATGGCTAAACTCGGTGGAAAAATACCGGCCGCTAGCGAACAAGATAACCACCGTCAACCACAAGAATGTGCCCATTGACGTAGTCAGATGCACGGCTCGAGAGGAACACGGTCGTGCCCATCAAGTCCATCGTATCCCCCCATCGATTTGCTGGAATATGCTCTAGTACACGTTGATTCGTTTCGGGGTTGCTACGGGTCGCTGTTGTTAATTCAGTCGCGTAGTAACCGGGGGCGATTCCATTAACTTGAATATTATGTTGCGCCAGCTCATCACAATAGGCTTTAGTGAAGCCTGCGATACCGTGTTTAGTGGCAGCATAAGCTGGCGACCATTGTCCCCCCAGGAACGAAAAGAGGGAGCAGATATTGATGATCTTGCCGCTTTTCTGTGGAACCATGAACTTAGAAGCTTCGTAAGAAAGTTCGAAGGCGGCCGTTAGATTTACACTCAGCATTTTGTCCCATTGCTCACGGCCAAAATTCTCAACGTCGGCTAACAAAGAAATACCTGCACTATTCACCAAGATATCGATACTGCCAAATTGCTCTACACATGTTTCGACTATCGCGGCCGGTACCCCTTCTTCCGTGATGTCTGCCTGCATAAAATGATACGCAACACCCTCATCTTCAATTAAATTTTTAGTCTCGCTATCATCTTCCATAATACTCGGCACCATTACATTTGCGCCTGCTTTCGCTAGCGCCAAAGAAAATGCCATGCCTAAGCCAGTGTTCCCTCCAGTAACTACTGCGTTCTTTCCCTTTAGGGAAAAAAAGTCCATCGCAAATTTTTCTATCGTCATTAACGCAAGATTCCGTATTCGAATTTCAGAAGGCTAAATCATAGTATGAAAGAATTGTAAGTCGATCATATTTTTTTCATTTGATGATTAGAATTTATCAAGTGGTCTTTAGCTGCTTAAATGGTAATTTGTTAACTCGACTTAATCTGTCGCAAATACGATAGCTTTTAGCCAAAATTTGCGCTTTTATAGAGTCGGTTCACACAGAGTTCAGAATACTGAAAACTTGACTGATTGCCGCATGAGGCGCAATCTAAGCGCTTGAATAAAAATAATAATGTGAATCACTAAATTTACCAGAGGAAAATGCAATGATTAAAATGATTAGGTTTGGGCTAATAGCCTTTATTGGTGCCACATTTTTGGGTGTTTCATCCACGGCATTTGCAGATGAAACATGTATGTCGCCCTACATGGCTAAAATTGTTGGCCAAGAGGATTTCGTTTACGTTTGGACTTTAGGTGAGGAAGGGCTAGGCGACGAACAAGACAAATTGGTAACGATTGACGTTAACCCCAATTCACCAATGTATGGCAAAGTCATAAATACTCTGTCAGTGGGTGGGCGCAATGAAGCGCATCATTCTGGATTTTCAGACGATCGAAGATTTCTTTGGGCCGGCGGCTTAGATTCAAACAAGATCTTTATCTTCGATGTGCATACTGATCCAGCAAAACCTCAGCTACACAAAACCATCGATAGCTTCGTAAAGAAAAGTGGTGGTGTCGTTGGGCCACATACTTTTTATGCTCTTGCCGGTCGCATGATGATTACAGGCCTATCGAATAATGCAGACCATGGTGGTCGTACAGCATTGGTCGAATATTCAAATAAAGGCGAATACATTGCAACACATTGGAACCCCACGGATGAAGACTTACGTGGCGCGACTAAATCAGGCAAGTATGCTGATGGTTATGGTTACGATGTACGAGTTTTACCTCGCCGCAACGCTATGTTTACCTCTTCCTTCACAGGTTGGACAAATTACATGATGGACTTTGGCACCATGTTAGGTGATGGCGAAGCGATGAAGCGCTTTGGTAATACTGTTGTTAAGTGGGATTTGCATACTCGCAAACCACAGAAAGTATTGGATGTTCCAGGTGCTCCATTAGAAATTCGTTGCGCATGGCAACCAAACCATAACTACTGCTTCACCACCACCGCATTGACGTCACAAATCTGGTTGATCTATGAAGACGAAGATGGCGAATGGCAATCTAAAGCCGTGGCTGATATCGGTGATCCTTCCAAAGTTCCACTTCCAGTCGATATCTCTATCACCTCAGATGACAATGGCTTGTGGGTACAAACCTTCATGGATGGCAAAACTCGATATTTCGATATCAGTGACCCATTTAACCCTAAACAAACCTACGAAAAAGAAATTGGTTCGCAACTCAATATGATTTCGCAAAGTTGGGATGGCAAGCGCGCTTACTTCACTTCCTCATTACTAGACAATTGGGATAAGAAAGGTGAAGCCGATGAACAGTTCTTTAAATCTTATACTTGGGATGGTGAGAAACTAAACCTAGAGTTTGAGGTTGATTTTAAAGCTGAAAAACTAGGTAGCGCGCACCAAATGCGTTTTGGCGCATACGGGCTGTATGGTATGAAACGACCCTATGAAGCCAAAGAAGAAACCGCGAAGGAAGATGCCGCAACGGAAGATGCCGCATCGGGCGATGTCGCTTCGATTGACTAACCCCAAAATAACGTTAGTCTAATGTTTAAGGTTTTATTGTTCGCAATTCTAGCTGCTGCTCTGTGCTTGTCACCGAGCAGCTTCGCTGGTTCAGAACAACCGAAAGGCCGACAAGGAGTCTACCTAGCCCCAGGTTGGGGAAAGCTATCATTTGAAGCCCCACCAGCAGGCAGCTACCAATTGCCAATTGTTGATATGGCGCAGGGTGGCAAAGTATTGAACACCGACGGCGACGAAGTTGACCTCGCAGACCTAATTGAAAACAAGATCAGCATTCTCAGCTTTATTTATCGTACTTGCGATGATGTGAATGGCTGCCCTCTTTCGACTATGGTTTTGAATAAGGTTGGCGACAAACTTTCGGATGAACCACTCCTTAAAGACAAGTTGCGTTTAATTACCTTGAGCTTTGACCCAGCAGCTGACACACCAGAAGTAATGGAAGAATATGGTGAATCTATCTTAGGAGACTCTGAAACTGATTGGCATTTTCTCACTACCAATTCAGATGAAAAAATAAAACCCATTCTAGATGCTTATCAACAAAGTGTTGTCGCAGATGGCGTTTCTGAAGATGGCATTCAACGCAAGTTCTCGCACCTGTTACGCGTTTATCTAATTGATCAAAAAAAGCAGGTCCGCAATATATACAGCCTCTCTTTTCTGCATCCAGATATTTTGATCAATGATGTAAAAACATTGTTGATGGAACAGGAACAACAGACCAAAGATCTCGCTGCGACTAAATAATAGTCCAGCTTCCTCGCCACACGCTCGTGCTTTCACTTCGACTTATCGCAAAATTAGGTGTGCGGTGCGGGTTTTTCGTTACCCTAGCGGTTACCGCACATTCTGTATTTTCAGCCGACACGCCCAACAATAGTAAAATACGCCTAGCGCCTGGTGACGACAAATCTGGCTATGAAAGCGATGACTATATAACCAATTCATTGAGCCTCGAGTCTCGTGACGGAGCGCCCGTTGATCTTTATAAAAACACACACAAAAAGCATTTGGGCTTGCCTCAACTCAAGATAGAAAAACTAAGTGCTGAAAAAATAGCGCTGGGTCGGAAGTTGTTTTTTGACCGCCGCCTCTCACGCAATAAAACCATGTCTTGCGCGATGTGTCACATTCCTGAGCAGGGGTTTACCAATAATGAGTTGGAGCGGCCCATCGGTTTTCAAGGTCGGGGGTTAAAACGCAATGCACCGACTATTCTCAATGTGGCGTTTATGGATCGCCTATTCGTTGATGCCAGAGAATCGAAACTGGAGCAGCAAGTTTGGTCGCCATTGCTAGCTGCGAACGAAATGAATAACCCATCAGTTGGCGCTGTCATCGACACTATCAATGGGAATGAAGACTATGCGGGTTTGTTTGAAAA
>CAJQNY010000256.1 GCA_905479805.1 uncultured Arenicella sp. | reverse complement strand
CCCATTAATTTAGCCAATCTGGAGTTTTTATGTCATCAAGTGCCTCAGCTGGAACAGGTAAAGTAAATCTTTCTCCGTATCTAAAGAACTTCGCAGCGAGATCGAAAGAGGGTCGGGAGCTGCGTAAGCTTCCTGAAGCCTCAATTCAGGACCTGCATGATTCCGGTTATTTTCGAGCACTGGTGCCCAGTCAATTTGGCGGACACGAGATGACGCCGAAAGAGTTTTTCCAAATACAAACTGAAATTGCAGAATACGACATGAGTACGGCCTGGGTGGGCGGTATCATTGCGGTTCATGCATTTCAAATCGCGCTAATGGATGAGCAAGCGCAAAAAGATGTTTATGCAGAGAACCCCGATACACGGGTTTCCAGTTCGTATAATCCAGTTGGTGGCAAGACTGAACCAGCTGAAGGCGGACTAATGCTGAGTGGCCGTTGGGGTTGGAGTTCAGGATCAGATCATTGTGAGTGGGTGCTTTTGGGAGGCATTGTAGCAGGCGAGGGGTACCGAACCTTTTTGGTACCCCGCTCTGACTATGAGATAGAAGACACCTGGCATAGCATGGGCTTACAAGCGACGGGTTCCAATGACATTGTAATAGAGACGCCAGTATTTGTGCCGGATTACCGCACCCATAAACAAATGGATGGCTTCAATTGTTTGAACGAACAATCAAGCAGTCTCTATAGCCTGCCTTGGGCGCAAGCGTTTATTCGAGTAGTTTCCACGCCAGCGATTGGTGCGGCCAAACATGCATTGAAGCTATTTATAGAAAACGCCAGCACCAGCAGTACCGACCCAACACGATTAGTCGGTGATCCTGATGTGCTGAGACGAGTAGCCGAAGCAGAGAATGCCATTGACCAGGCCGAAACCATGATGGCGAGAAATTTTGATGTCATGCAAGCACTCGTTGATTCAGGGCAAGAAATACCGATGGTAGATCGCGTTAGATACCGTTACCAAGCGGGCAGCGTAATCAAAGATATGTCCGAGGCGGTAGATCAACTATTTGATGTTGCTGGTGGTCGAAGTGTATTTGTTGGCGCTGAAATTCAGAACATTTGGCACGACATCCACATCGCTCGAGCGCATGTTGCCAACAACCCAGTAGGCTTTGCGCGTAATTGGGGGAATATTATGATGGGCGGGGATAATCAAGACGTGTTTGTTTAATTCGCAACGTACGTTATAAGGCATTTATGCCCAATCTAGTTTAGTAAATAATATGACCGAAATAACTTCTGAATTCGCACCACCTCGCGGTGAATTTGTCAGCAATGGCGAGCTTAAAACACACTACTTAAGTTTCGGTGAAGGTCCAGCCGTGGTGTTTTTGCATGGTAGCGGCCCGGGTGCGAGTGGCTATAGTAATTTTAAACACAATATCGATGCCGTTGTGGCGAGCGGCCACCGTGCCATCGTTATCGATATGGTTGGCTTCGGGTATTCAAGTAAGCCGACAGACTGTGATTACACGACTGAGCTGTTTGCTTCGAATGTGAAGGCAGCGTTGGATCAGTTAGAGATTGATCATTGCACCTTGTTGGGTAACTCGCTAGGAGGTGCAATCTGCATTCGCCTGGCCTTAGACTACCCGCAACTTGCCAAACAGTTGATCATGATGGCCCCTGGTGGCATTGAAGAAAAGGCAACGTATTTTGCGATGCCAGGTATCGCTAAAATGGTCAGCGCTTTTGTTGATGGCGGTTTAGATCGAGACGGTTTAAGAACGGTTTTGAAAACATTGGTCCATGATGACAAACACATTAATGATGGATTGCTTGAAGAGCGATTTTGTATTCTCGAAACGCAACCTAAAGATGTTTTAGCGAGAATGATCATCCCGTCGATGGCCGATGAGCTCGCCAATCTTGCCTGTCCCGTCTATGGCTTTTGGGGTCAGCAAGATGAAATGACCCCGGTTTCTGGCGCGAGTAAATTTGTTGACCAGTGCGAACATGCTCAATTCACGATACTTAGCCAATGTGGCCATTGGGTAATGGTGGAGTACGCGCAATTGTTTAATACTTATATGACAGCCATATTGAAAGGTGATCTCAGTCACGTTGCTTGAGACTCGTGAATAAATGTTATGTTAAGTGATCAACAAATCTCGGATTATGCGAATGAGCTTTACGCGAGCTTATACTCCAAACAAGTTGTAGAACCGCTTAGCGAGCGCACGCCTGAAATCGATATTGAAAATGCCTATGCAATTTCGAAGATCGTGATGGATCGGCGTATAGCGTTAAACTCGCCTAGCAAGGAAAAAATTGTAGGCAAGAAGATTGGTGTCACCAGTGATGCGGTGCAATCTATGCTGGGTGTGTATGAGCCCGATTTCGGTTTTCTTACCGACAAGATGCAGTTCTCACAAGGTGACGTTTCCATCGGTAATCTTATTCAACCAAGAGCCGAAGCAGAGATAGCCTTTCGCTTATCAAAAGATTTAAGCGGCACCAATATTACTGCCGAAGATGTATTGGACGCGACAGAGTGTGTCATGGCCTGTTTTGAAATTGTTGATTCACGAGTGCGTGATTGGCAAATTAAAATTCAAGATACGGTGGCGGACAACGCATCGTGTGGTGTGTTTGCCTTAGGCAGTGATCAGGTGGACCCACGCAGTTTAGACTTGGCGAGCTGTCGAGTAGAAGTTCATAAAAATGGTGAGTTTCTGAGTGAAGGGCTTGGGTCCGCTGTGCAAGGTTCGCCGTTACAGTCTATTGCTTGGCTCGCGAATACCTTTGGTGAATTGGGTATTCCACTAAACGCCGGCGAAGTTATTCTATCCGGTTCTCTAGTACCACTAGAGCCTGTGATTGTCGGCGACAAAATGTCAATGAGCCTAGAAGGCATTGGAACATTAGAAATAGAGTTTATAGAATGAGTCAGATTCTTTATTTGATTGCCCTGAAAATAAGTGAGCACTGAAATTATGAGCAAGATCAAAGTGATGATAGTTGGGTCCGGCAATATCGGCACTGACTTGATGATCAAAATACATAAATTGTCTGAAAGCCTAGAGCTTGTTGGAATGGTGGGCATTGATCCCGAATCGGAAGGGTTGGCCATGGCGGCTGAGTTTGGCATTGATACTACGCATCAGGGTTTAGACGGAGCGACTGAATTG
>CAJQNY010000255.1 GCA_905479805.1 uncultured Arenicella sp. | reverse complement strand
GCTGTTTCAACGGGAGAGACTGATTTCACAAGGTTGACGGGTAAATATGATCACATTTTGCCGAACTTAGACGTTAAGTTTGATCTGACTGAAGATCTTGTTGCTCGTTTTTCTTACAGCGAAACGGTTACACGGCCTGAGTTTACAGATATTCAAGGCGGTTTAACTATTGATACTTTGGTTCGAGTCAGTGGCGGTAACGGTAATCGAGGCAACCCAGCATTGTTGCCTTTTGAGTCAGAGAATATTGATCTGTCACTTGAATATTACTTCGGTGAATCTGATTACGCATCCGTGGGCTACTTTTCTAAAGATGTGAAGAACTTTATTGGCTCTAGCATTTTGCAAGACGAGGTATTGTTTCCTGGCTTGATTCATCCTGCAACAGGATCTTCAGTTACATTTGATGTGACAGCTCCTGTCAACCAAGAAGAGGCCACCATTGACGGCTTTGAAGTAGCGGTGCAAAAAACGTTTGGTGATTCAGGCTTCGGCGTGATTGCCAACGCTACCTTTGTCGACGCTGATGTTGCATTCGATGACCTAAGTCTTGAAACGCAATTTGTGTTAACGGGCCTTAGTGACTCTGCAAACCTGATAGCTTTTTACGAGAAGGATAAGGTTCAAGCTCGGATTGCCTATAACTGGCGTGATGATTTTTATGCGGGTGGAACAGGAGCCTCCTCAGGTACTCCTGGTCCAAACAATGTTGAATCATTTGGTCAATGGGATATGAGTGCGAGCTATGATGTAAGTGAAAACCTGACTGTCTTCATCGAAGGTATTAACTTGACTGAAGAAACGTTCCGATCTTATGGTCGAAGCACACGTCAAGTCATTCGTGCTGGTCAGACAGGGGCACGTTATAACTTTGGTGTTCGTTACAATTTTTAATTTGTAATGAAGTCTAAATGACGTGGTTTAGAATCAGGCTCTCCGCGCTGTGCTATGGTGTAGCCGCGTGAACCTGATTCGATAAAAGCTGGTAATGGAAAGGTTAGGTAGCAAAAGTTACCTAGCCTTTTTCCATTTAGTTAGTCGCATGAAGCATAGAGAGATGGATGTATAGACCCATTAAAAAAGTTGTGATTGTCGGAGGCGGTAGCGCCGGTTGGTTGACCGCGGGCGTTTTAGCCAGCCATTTTCAATCAGCTGAGCGTGGTGGTCTCGAGGTTGTACTAATCGAATCTCCTGATGTAGCAACTATTGGTGTCGGTGAAGGGACGTGGCCCTCTATGAGAACGACTTTGCAAAAGATGGGAGTGTCGGAGTCAGATTTTATTAGAGAGTGCGATGCGAGTTTTAAGCAAGGTAGCCGCTTTGATAATTGGGTGACGGGTGACAATGATCACTACTATCATCCATTCTCTTTGCCTCAGGGCTTTGGGGACTTGAATTTAGTTAAGTACTGGCAAACGGTTAGAGACAAAATCAGTTTTACTGATGCTGTCACTCAACAAGGTCAAATTTGCGACCATGGCTTAGCAGCAAAACAAATAACCACTCCTGAATATGCATTTAACGTGAATTACGGATACCACTTGGATGCTGGAAAGTTCGCTAAATTTTTGCAGAAGCACTGTGTCGAAAAATTAGGTGTAGCTCATATTCTGGATCATGTAACGAGTATTAATTCGCGGCCAAATGAAGACATAGAGTCAATCAATAGTAAGCACAATGGTGCAATTGCTGGTGACCTATTTGTAGATTGTACTGGGTTCGCCTCGTTGTTGATTGGCGAGCATTATAAAATCCCTTTCAATAATCTAGATAATATTCTTTATAACGATTCTGCATTGGCGGCTCAAGTACCGTACGTGAACGAAGATGATCCGATTGCATCGCATACGCTTTCAACGGCCCAGAGTGCTGGATGGGTGTGGAATATTGGCTTGCCTTCGCGACGTGGAATAGGGCACGTCTATTCGAGTAAATATATTTCGCGCGAAGGTGCGGAGCGTGAATTGCGGGATTACCTTGAACCGATCATTGGTCGGCGCGATGCCGAAGAGTTGAGTGTCAGAAGTATTTCATTTAAACCTGGACACCGGCAACAGTTCTGGCATAAAAACTGTGTCGCAATTGGCTTGTCGGCGGGCTTTGTTGAGCCCCTGGAAGCCTCAGCTTTAGTTTTGGTTGAATACTCTGCAAAAATGATTGCTCAACAGATGCCAGAGAATCGCGAGATGATGGAGTTGACGAGCAAGAGATTCAATGACAAATTTTCGCAACATTGGCAACAGATAATCGACTTTCTGAAACTTCACTATTTGTTGAACCAGCGCAATGATGGGGGATTTTGGCAGGATAATAGAAATAAGGAGAGTGTACCCCAGAGCCTGCAAGAATCACTGACGCTATGGCGTAATCAAGCTCCGTGGTTGGATGATGCGCCGCACTTTGATGATTTGTTTTCATCAGCCAGTTTTCAGTACGTTTTGTATGGAATGGGGTTTGTGTCCCACTTGAGTCAACTCACGCTGAGGGATGAGGAGGCCGGTCTAGCGGCTGCAAACGGGCTGTTTAATGAGAACGTTAAGAAAACTAATCAGTTTCTCGCAAGTTTACCTAAGAACCGAGATCTACTAAATAAGATTAAGACGGTAGGATTAAAGAAACTATAAAATCAATGCATTTTAGGAAATAACAATGACAAATTATGTTGTGCTCAATGATAATGAACATGCAAAGCTAAAGATCGTTACTGAACGATCTGCCAGCTATGGTGATGGTGTTAAATACACCATGACGTTTCCATTCGAGTTTAGAAATATCCAAGCTTGTTACCCTATCTTTTTTCATAAAGATCCGGAATCTGGCGCCTTTTACCCTGTCGCCTTGTTCGGCTTTGAAGACAATGAAAACCTGTTTCTAAGTGAGAGCGGATGGGATGCTTCGTATGTTCCGGTGATGATTAAGCGACAACCTTTCCTAATTGGTTTTCAGCAGGATGCCGATGATCCTGAGGCGAAGAACGCAGTTGTGTCTATTGATCTGGATAATCCGCGCGTTAATGAGCAAGAGGGTGAACCTCTATTCTTAGAACATGGAGGCAGTAGCGAATTTTTACAGAAAGCCACTGCTAATCTGGAGTTAATTCATCAAGCAAATGAGCACAGTAAAAAGTTTATTGAAGCATTGATCGAACATGATCTTTTAGAGTCTTTTACACTAAATATAGAGCTAAATGATGGTAGTGCTAATCAGCTATTAGGCTTCTATACAATCAATGAGGATACCGTCCAACAACTCAGTGGTGAAGTATTGGAAAACCTAAATCAAAACGGATTTCTTCAGCCTATTTTCATGGTCTTGGCTTCTCATTCATGTTTGAGAAACTTAATAGAAATGAAGAACCTCCGAAGTTAGAAGAACTGTAACTTTTACTCTTTCATGAAACCTACAATAAAACGAGTGGCAGAAACCGTGTCGTGTTCCGCGGGAACCGTTCCGACTCAAGTGTTTAGTTCGGCAGAACCATTGATACTTAAGGGGTTAATTGAGGAATGGCCAATGGTTAACAAGGGTCGCGAGTCTGCAATATTAGCGGCTGAGTATATTGCTCGATTTGATAGGAATATCCCTTTGACTGTCTATGAGGGGAAACCTGAAAATAAAGGTCGAATTTTCTACAACGATGATTTTACAGGTTTTAATTTTGAGCGGACCCGTAAGACTCTTGAACAAGTTCTAGGAAAGTTATTCGCACTCGAACCCAGTGAAATCAACCCGACCTATTACGTTGGGTCGACTATGATTGATCATTGGTTGCCTGGTTTTCGATCAGAAAATGATATTGATTTAGACGGACGGGAGAGCTTGGTTAGTATCTGGATGGGCAATCAGAGCCGGATTGCTGCTCATTACGATTTTCCCAATAATATTGCCTGCTGTGTCGCAGGGCGCCGCACGGTCACCTTATTCCCGCCAGATCAAGCTGACAACCTATACGTAGGTCCTTTGGAGTTCACACCCTCTGGGCAGCCAATTAGTTTGGTGGATAGTTCTGAGCCTGATATCGATCAGTTTCCCAAATATCAGCAAGCATTGGATTCCTCGTACAGGATTGAACTCGAAGCCGGTGACGCTTTATTTATCCCTAGTATGTGGTGGCATCATATTGAGGCTAAGAGTGATTTTAATGTGTTGGTAAATTATTGGTGGCGATCAACGCCCAGTTATTTGGGTTCTCCAATGAATGCTTTACATCATACGATAATGAGTCTCAGTGGTTTGCCACTCGAGCAACGTGAAGTCTGGCGCGACATATTTGAGAAATACGTGTTTAGCGCGGATGCAGCAGACACAGAGCACATTCCCGAACACGCTCGAGGTATTTTGTCTGGAGTAGACGAATCTAGTGCAAAGGCGATTCGTGCTCAGTTAGTTAAGTTTTTAAAGTAGCGAATGAGATTCAGCACCTCAACCGATAAGATGATTAGATAGATGAGTAAGGTGGAACAACATGCAACAAGGTAAAATTAAAAAAGTAGTGATAGCTGGAGGCGGAACTGCCGGTTGGATGGCAGCGGCTTCTTTATCAAAGCTATTGGGCAAAAATCTTGATATCACTTTGATAGAGTCCGATGAGATTCCAACTGTTGGCGTCGGCGAAGCGACAATTCCAACCTTGTTAACATTGCATGAATTGTTAGGTATTAATGAGCGGGAGTTCTTAGCTGAAGTTAACGGCACCTTTAAACTAGGTATCGCGTTTGAAAGTTGGCGTGATGTTGACGAAGATTATATACATTCATTTGGTTTCACCGGTAAGGACTGCTGGGCGGCCGGATTTCAACACTTTTGGTTAAAAGGCAAAGATATGGGGATTGCTAAAGACTTTGGCGATTATTGTGGCGAGTTAGTTGCCGCAAAGGCAAACAAATTCGCTATCACCCCTAAGCAAGGGCTTAACTATGCCTATCATTTCGACGCGGGTCTTTATGCTAAGTTTTTACGAAAATTAGCAGAAAAACACGGTGTAAAACGCGTGGAAGGAAAGATAGTTGAGGTAGGTCAAAACCCTTTAAATGGGTATATCGATAAACTAACACTTTCATCTGGGAAGACTGTCGAAGGCGACCTGTTTATTGATTGCAGTGGCTTTCGAGGGTTGTTGATCGAGCAAACCTTACACACGGGATATGACGATTGGTCCCATTGGTTGCCAATGAATAGTGCAGTGGCGGTGCAGACAGAAACGGTGGGTGAACCCATTCCATATACACGCTCAATTGCCCGAGATGCAGGTTGGCAATGGCGAATCCCTTTGCAGTCACGTGTTGGCAACGGCCACGTTTTTTGCGATCGCTATTTGAGCGATGATGAGGCCATTGATACTTTGCTCAAGAATATCGAGGGAAAGCCAATCAACGACCCTAGAGTGCTGAAATTCAAAACAGGCGTTCGCCGCAAGCACTGGAATAAGAACTGTATCGCAATGGGTTTATCCAGTGGTTTTATTGAGCCGCTTGAATCGACCAGCATTCACTTGATTCAACGCAGCGTCATTCGTTTGATGCAGATGTTTCCGTACGATGGAATTAGAGAGCCTGATGTCAAGGAATTCAATTCTCAAATGGAGTTTGAGATACTCAATATCCGTGACTTTATTGTGCTTCATTATCATGTAACCAACAGAAATGACACGCCATTTTGGCGCTTCTGTCAGTCAATGAACATACCTGATTCCTTGCAGCATAGAATTGAATTATTCAAACAGACGGGGCGTGTTTTTCAAGTCCCAACAGAATTGTTTGGTGAAAATTCATGGACTCAAGTGATGTTAGGGCAAGGGCTGATGCCTGAGCAATACCACCCAATTGTTAATATGATGAGTGATGATGAGCTGAAGTCCTTTCTGGGTGGAATAGATCAAACGGTGACTAATTTAGTTAACCAACTTCCGAGTCATTTGGATTTTATTAATCATTACTGTAAATCGAGCGTCGTTTGATCTAAGTTAATCGCTCCCGCAAAAACTGATAGACAGCATGCCGTTGTTGAGGGCTTAAGTCGGTTACGATATCTTTGACCCCCTCTGGAAGGTGGGCCGCAGGATCGGTGGTTTTTTTGAATACAAAGTAATCGAAAAAGTGGCTCCAAGACTCTCTTTGTGCAGAATCTAATTGTCCAATCGTTAACATCGAATGCAGCAAGCTGTGGTTCGGTGATAGTGAGCCTTGATCAAGCCCACCCCACCAATAATTTACGAGCATATTTACGGGCATCAACGATTCAACGGAGTGCCACCAGGGCGAAGGAATGTATATTGCGTCACCAGGTTCTAAGACCGCCTCTTGAGCGACGTCGAGTGCATCTTTAAATTTTGGATATTTTTCGAAATCTGGTTTTTTTAAATCAACCATGCTGATCGGCACGCCGCCGGGTGCATCCAAGGTTGGCCCCACGTATAAATTGGCAATTTGATCGGGTGGAAATACTGTGAACTTACGTTTCCCTAATACGCAACAAGCAATATTATCATGGACATCAAAGTGTGCAGCAACGGTAGCACTGTTGCCAAGCCACATAGTGGGCAGAACTTCCTTATCCAGTAGTGGCAAGTAATTTTCTCGTTCAAAATCTGGAAAGTTTTCTTTCATGGATGCTGCTTGTATTGCGATCGCATGAGGGTGCTTTGTATCTTGCAAGGAGACTAGCTGGTTCAGTACTGTTTCAAGGCTAGCTTGAGCACGTTTGAAATTGACTCCATCTAAAGCACTATTATAGAAAAACCTCCCATTTATCTCTGGTTCGCCGACAATTGTATACATTGACTTACCGGCATCAAGTGAACGAAGGTAGCTTATCGCTTTTTCGGGTGTTTCCTTTGCCAATTTGACCAGCGGCCAATGGTTAACTATCGACTTAAGAACGGCGGGTTGGTTTAGTGGTTTTACAGTCGAGTAAAATAGTTCTTTGCTTACTCCTTCCCATTGACGGATCTCAGTGAATTGTTTTGTCATAATTTACATTTCGCTGTGTGTGGTGCCTGTAAATTGACTCTTGCTCACATGAGTCAATGAAACAATGCTATTCATAATCAATCAATTATAGGGCTTTGGTAGCGTTTCGGCGCCTGAATAATGTAAATTTGATAATTTATCCGTACAAATTTTCGCATGTGAGCTAACTTGGTCGAAATGTACCGACTTTATCGAGTATTGTTTGACCATAATTAGCAAATAGCCGATCACATGAGCCACGTCAGCATGATGATGTTTGTTCTCTAGAGTAATTCCAAATTTGCCATTTCTCGAACATTGAAATTGAATTAATACTAGAGGTAGAGCGTTTCATGCTAGGTATCAAATATTTACTCACAGTAGTACTGGTTTCGGCTCTTCTGAGTGCTTGTGTTGGCCACGGTAATACGCCCGAAGAATCCGAAAACAGAGGTGCTAATACCAGTTATACGAAAATAAATAGCGATATAGCGTACGCGGTTAATTTTGGTGGGAGCGCATATCTCAGCAATGACGGTATTCAGTTTTCTGCGGATAATATAGAAGGGGTTTCTGCGGTTGGTCTAATTTCGAATATTAAAGGAGCTCAGGACCCAACGGTATTCAAAAGCTACCGAGAAGGTCCAATAAACCTTACTCTGGCTGTGGATAATGGAGTATATGACCTGACAATGTTGTTCGCAGAACCCGAAACCCACGCGGTTGGTAGTCGTGTTTTCGATGTCGTTGCAGAAGGGGAAACGGTCATCGATGATTTGGACGTCAAGCTTATGCGTGATGGCAATCATCATGCCTCATTAGACCGAACTATTATTGGTGTTGAAGTGACGGATGGTAACTTAAAAGTCGCTCTAGTTCCGCAAAAAGGAACGCCTGTCATCAGTGCTTTAGTCGTGCGCAAAACTCAAAATCCCATGCATGGGTGGTCCATGGTTTGGAATGACGAGTTTAGTAATCCAGGTCAACTGGATATGAGCAAATGGAGCTACAATGTCTGGCCTGCGGGGAAGGTCAACACGGAGGACCAGGCTTATACAAACCGAGAGAAAAACGTCCGTGTTGTCGATGGAAAGCTAATATTAGAAGCTCACAAGGAGGATTACTCAGGTGCTAATTATACCTCTGGCAGAGTGCACTCGCTCGCTAAAGGGGATTTCATGTATGGACGAGCCAATATCCGAGCTAAGCTTCCTGGGGGGCAAGGTAGTTGGGCAGCACTATGGATGTTGCCAAGTGATCCCTTTAAATATTCAACGACCTGTGAAGTTGGAGCGGATTGGCAAGGCAGCGATGAATGTGATGCGTGGCCCAATTCCGGTGAAATAGATATCATGGAGCATGTGGGTTATGACATGAATACGATTCATGGCACAGTTCACACTAAGGATTACTACTGGGTTAATGGTCGGCAACGTAAGGCTAGTATAGATGGGCAGGATGTGGCGGAAGCCTTTCATGAGTATGCCGTCGAATGGTCACCGGAAAGAATAGATATCTATTTCGACAACACAAGATACTTCACTTATCTAAATGATTCAGATCGTTGGCAATCATGGCCGTTTGATCACCCATATCACTTGGTAATGAATCTGGCAATTGGGGGTGACTGGGGTCGTGCTGGCGGGCCAATTGATGACGCTATTTTCCCTGTCAGAATGGAGATTGATTATGTCAGAATCTATAAACCCACGGTGGAATTGGAACTTAGTAAGCGATAAGTTCTATTGAATAAAGGGTCGTTAAAGACCGGTTAAATGTTTCCTTGCGTAAACACTGCTTCCCAAGAGGCCTGGGTTTTTGTGCGTGATTAGCCAGGTAGGGATACTTTCCATTAGCTTACGATAGCGACCCTTTCTTTCAAAGGCGGCTCTGAATTTGCTTGATGCCAATTGATTGGGATAGCGCTGTGCGATACCACCTCCAATGTAGATGCCCTGATGGGCGCCCAGAGCCAAGGCTGTATCGCCGGCTACCTGGCCCAGTATCTCAAAAAACAGCTCCATGCTCTGCTTACACAAAGGATCAGTTTTTTCGCGAGCCGCAACGGCTATATCAGCGGGGCTATAGCCGGGATTTGGTTGATCATTTATTTCGCAAAGAGCTTCGTGGATATTTACCAATCCGGGGCCGGATAGGATCCGTTCATTAGATACACGCTTAAACTTCTTGTGCAAACATTGCATTATCAATTCTTGCAAGGCGTTGTCAGGAGAGAATCCGACGTGGCCTCCCTCAGTGGCAAGCGGGTGTAGTAGTGCTCCTCGCTGGCATAAGCCAGCGGCCCCAAGGCCGCTGCCCGGACCAAGAACGGCTACTGTAAAGTCCTTGCTTGTATCCAGAGTGTGAGGTTTTCCTATTTCGCTCAGATCAGAACTGCTTAGTTGACTCAAACTATACGCAATTGATTCAAAATCATTAAGTAGTTGGACGCGTTCAGTAGAAAACCGAGTCTTTAAGTCCGCGGCGTTGATAAACCAGTGATTGTTGGTAAATCGAACAGATTGTTCATTGACAGGCCCAGCAACGGCGAAACAAATCCCTTGCACTGACTTGATGTCATGCGAAACTAGGTAAGTATTTATCGCCTGTTCAATATTCTCAAAATCTTCGCATTGCAGGGTTTGTGCATATTCGAAATAGGGCGACGACGCGCTTGCCAAGGCAAACCGAGCATTGGTGCCACCGATATCAGCGATCAGTAGGGGTGAGTCATTCATAACTTTAAGTGAGGTGTGTTGGCCGTAGGTTCGTTTGATTTACAAAGGCAATAATATGTGAACAGTGATTAAGGTATTCTATAGAAGATAGCCAGCTTAGATTAGTAAAACCTGAAAATTGATATGTGGCGGGCTTATGCTTAAGTATTGTTTGTAATAAAATACCATTTATTATAAAATATGTAAATAAATTACATTTAGTTGTTTCTAATGTAACTAAACTAGGAGGTTTAGCCAGCGGCTAAACACAGAAAGAAATGCTCAATAATTGCAACATAGTGATAGTCGGTGGTGAAGGTGATTTGGCTTTCCGTAAGCTTTATCCGGCCTTATTTAGCCTGCATAAAGAAAAGTTACTGGCCGATTGCACCAAAGTAGTCGGTTTTGGCAGAGGTAATTATTCAGAGCAAGAATTTCTGGTCGCGATGAAGCAATGGACCGAAGATAGCGAATACGTAAAAGAAGTAGATGATGCCGCGTGGTCGAGCTTCGCTGAGCGAATTATTCATTTTTCGGGAGATGCTACTAACCCAGACGACTTGTTGAGATTAAAAAGTGATCTGGATGCTGATGATTTTATTTTTTACCTCTCCACGCCGCCCTCTATTTTTGCGCCGATTTGTGAGGCTATGGGTAAGGCGGGTGTGGTTTCCGATAATAGCCGCTTGGTCGTTGAAAAGCCTTTAGGTACATCCTTGGAGTCATTCAATGAGATTAATGACACTTTATTTAAAACGTTTGAAGAACATCAGATTTACCGGATCGATCATTACCTTGGAAAAGAGACAGTACAAAATTTACTCGCGCTGCGTTTTGCTAATATTTTCTTTGACCCGCTCTGGAATCGAAATTACATAGATCACGTGCAAATCACTGTGGCCGAAAGCGTGGGGGCGGGCGGTCGATGGAATTATTATGACGAGTCCGGCGCATTGCGAGATATGGTACAAAACCATATTTTACAATTGGTTTGCCTGGTCGCTATGGAGTTTCCTGCGCGTAATAAAGCCGATGATATTCGTGATGAAAAATTGAAGGTTATCCGCAGCCTTAAAACCATCGATGCCAGTAATGTACAAGCAAACACCGTGCGTGGACAGTACGTTGAGGGCTCAGTTAATCATGAGCTGGTACCGTCGTACTTAGGGGAAGGTGATGCAAAAGAAAAGCAATCTAACACTGAAACGTTCACCGCTGTTAAAGCGGAAATAGAGAATAATCGCTGGCAAGGTGTGCCATTTTATTTGCGTACCGGTAAACGTATGGCTGAGCGATATTCTGAGATTGTCATTCAATTTAAACCGGTTATTTTCAAGTTTATTGATGTTGATCCGAATGCGATCAACAACAATCAATTGGTTATTCGTTTGCAGCCTAACGAAGGTATCGAAATGAATATGATGAATAAGGTGCCAGGCTTAAGTGAAGGCATGAGTCTGCAGAATGTTGGATTGAACTTATCGTTCGAAGAGGCCTTTGAAGAGCACCGCTCGCCAAGCGCCTATGAGCGACTAATTCTTGACGTTACACGAGGAGACCAAACCTTGTTCATGCGCTCAGATGAATTACGTGGAGCTTGGCGTTGGGTGGATGGCATTATTGATGGCTGGCAGAAGACGGGCCAAAGTGCGCACAGTTATAAAGCAGGAAGTTCAGGCCCGGATGATGCGCTTGGTCTCATTCTTAAAGATGGTCGCAAGTGGCAGATTTTTGAGTAAGAAACCCAAATAAACCGCAACAAAAAATATTATTAGAAAATGAATCCAAGTAATTACTCATGGGCTGAGTTCGCTGACCGGGAAGGACTCGCCAAGGAGTTGGCTGATGATGTGGTTACGGCAATCAATGACGCTATTTCCCTTAAAGGACAAGCAATAGTAGCTTTGTCGGGTGGGTCAACTCCTGCCCCTCTTTTTGCTGAACTAGTATGCAGAGACGTGGAATGGTCCAAGGTAGTGATCACTCTCGTCGACGAGCGATGGGTAGATGAGTCTCACGAGTTATCAAATGCGGCGTTCCTGCGTGGTTTGCTTCTAGATGAAATTTCTGAGGCAGCGAGTTTTGTTCCTTTGTATCGAGCCGCCGACTCTGTCGATAATTCCTTAATGGCCGTGTTGGACACTTATTGCGTTGCCACTCATTCTGATGCTGAAGGCCCTGCTTCTTTTGATGTTGTGATCCTAGGTATGGGTGAAGATGGCCACACTGCCTCTTTCTTTCCTGATGCGGATAACATAGTTGAATTGGTAGACCCAATGTCAGGCTCGCATTTACTAAGCTGCAATTCACCAAGTACTCAAGTAGCAAGAGTGACATGGAGTTTGCCTAGGATTTTAAGCGCGAGTTTTATGGTTTTACATATTACCGGTGAAAAGAAAAAGACCGTGTATCAGCAAGCGTTGGAAAACGATGACGCGACCACGCTGCCAATTCGAGCAGCAATATTTCAGGAGGCCGTTCGGCTTAATGTTTACTATGCCGACTAGCAACACTCAATTGAAAATGATCGAGAACTAATATGACAGATACCATTGCCGGTATAACCGCCGAGATTATCGCGCGTAGCCAAAAGACCAGAAGCGCTTATTTAGGAATGATTGATGAGAGCCGTAATCGACCTCCGGTAACGGATCGTATGTCGTGCAGTAATTGGGCACACGTAGTGGCGGCAAATACCGCACAAGAGAAGAAATCAATTCCAGCAGGTGAGGGCGCTAATATTGGAATAGTGACCGCCTACAACGACATGCTTTCAGCGCATCAGCCGTTCTCTAGTTACCCAAGCCTTATTAAGCTGGCTGCACGTAGCAGGGGCGCAACCGCCCAGGTGGCAGGTGGAGTGCCGGCGATGTGCGACGGAGTAACACAAGGCCAACCAGGTATGGAATTGAGCTTGTTTAGTCGAGATGTGATTGCTATGGCGACCGCTATATCACTGTCGCACGATGTGTACGATGCCATTGCCTGTCTGGGAGTTTGCGATAAAATCGTACCAGGTATGCTTATAGGCGCTTTGCAGTTTGGCCACTTACCAGCGATGTTTATACCAGCGGGCCCAATGCCATCCGGTGTGTCGAATAAAGAGAAAGCCGCGATGCGGCAAAAGTTCGCTGCGGGTGAAATAAGCAAAGAAGAATTATTAGAGACAGAATCGGCTTCCTACCACAGCGCAGGAACATGCACTTTCTATGGTACTGCTAATACCAATCAAGTAATGATGGAAGCACTCGGCATTCAGGTCGCTGGAACGTCTTTTGTTAATCCAGGCACTGAGCTTCGAACAGCATTAACCCAGCATTCCGTAGAGCGATTGCTTGACCAAACATCGAAAGGTTCTAACTACAGGCCGTTAGCCGAGGTGGTCACCGAGCAATCTATCGTCAATGCTATGGTATTGATGATGGCCACGGGCGGCTCTACCAATTTAACTCTTCATCTAATAGCCATGGCTGCTGCCGCAGGCATCATCATTGACTGGCATGATATGGATCGAATTTCACGAATAACACCGTTGCTGGCTAGGGTTTATCCGAATGGTCAGGCGGACGTTAATCATTTTGAGCAAGCAGGTGGCTTGGCTTTTGTGTTTAATCAATTGCGTTCGGCTAACTTGCTTAACGAAGACGTGGTGAACGTCATGGGTGAAGGTCTAGATGCCTATGGGCGCAAGCCTGTGTTATCGAACTCTGGTGAGTCAAAAAATATTCAATGGTCTGAACCAGTGCAGGCAAGCAGCGATGACGAAATACTAGCGCCAGTACAATCCCCTTTCTTAGATGAGGGAGGTATGAGAGTTGTTGACGGAAATTTGGGTACAGGAATTGTGAAGGTCTCGGCCGTTGATGCGAAGTACCATCGCATTGAAGCACCGTGCAAAATTTTTGATTCGCAAGATCAATTAAAAATAGCGTTCGAGAAAGGTGAATTAGAGTGTGACTTTATCGCCGTTGTGCGATTCCAAGGCCCTTCGGCAAATGGCATGCCTGAGTTGCATAAGCTAACCCCTTATCTTGGGATTCTGCAGGATAAGGGCTTTCAGGTGGCGCTGGTGACTGACGGGCGTATGTCGGGCGCCTCAGGTAAAGTGCTGTCGGCCATTCATGTCAGCCCGGAGGCCAAGCAAGGCGGCCCACTGGCTTCACTGATCGAAGGCGATGTTATCTGTGTAGATGCCGTGTTAGGTCGCGTGTCAGTTGCTCTAAGTGATGAAGAGCTCTCATTGCGAACGCCTGCCGAACAACCGCCCCAGTCCAATACAGTCGGTAGGGGCTTGTTTGAAAAAATGCGATCTATTTCAGGTCTATCGATTGAAGGCGCTTCGGCGCTTTAAATTTTGACGATCTTACTATTAAATTTCGAGGTATTAAAATGAGCGTGCATGCTTTACTAAATGGGCAAAGCCTTATTCCAGTGGTGGCGGTAGATAATGAGGCGCAAGCACTAGGCTTAGCTCAAGCGTTAATCGATGGCGGTATTAATACCATCGAAATAACGCTACGAAGTGACTATGGTGTTAAGGCTGTACACAGAGTTAAGAAGGAATTTCCTGATATGGTAGTTTTAGCAGGTACAGTGACCAGCTTAGAGACCATGCGTGCGGTTTGTGATGCCGGTGCCGATGGTGTTATCAGCCCAGGCATGACTCATGCGCTATTAGATTGCTCTAAGGAGCTGGGCATCCCGTACCTTCCTGGTGTTGCAACGGCCTCAGAAATTTTATTGGCGATGGAATACGGTTTGCAAGAGTGCAAGCTATTTCCGGCCAGTATCGCAGGCGGCATCCCAGCGCTCAAAGCTTTTTCCGGGCCATATGCGGGCATGAAATTCTGTCCAACGGGAGGCGTTGGCGAAAGTAATTATCTAGACTATTTAGCTCTGCCAAATGTCATGTGTGTGGGTGGCAGCTGGCTTTGTCCTGGTGACTTAATTGAATCAGAAAATTGGGATGGGATTAGTGAGTTGACTCGTAAGGCCGTCGCAGGGCTGGCTTGACGAAGAATTTAGTCGAATACTCTACTTGGTAATCCATTGTCTTTAAGACTGTTTCAATTTGTTTAATTCACTGTCCGTGGATTGAAATAAGCAGCAATGATCCCTATATTTTAGCGATACGGCCTTCATGGCTCACCGGTATGATCATATCCAACTTTATATAGGACTTTTGTATGGAATCGTTTAAGAAACCTGTTGCAGCGGTATTAATTCTTGTTGTGCTCTTTTTGAGCGCTGTCTCTTGGTTTTGGAGTAGAGAGCCTGGATTTCTCAAGTTGGAAGCGACTGCTCAGCCGGTTGTCGGTGTTGCTACCACTGAGATGCTGATCAAGTCGATGGAAACTTTGTTGAATAAGCCAGGCGGTTATATGAGCAATGACATTGCTCCACCAAGTGTCTTTCTCGACAATATTACAAATTGGGAGTTTGGTGTACTGCAACAGATTCGTGATTTAGCCAAGGCGTTACGTAACGATTATAGTCGTTCGCAATCTCAATCGCGAGCAGATGAAAATTTGGAAACAGCCGAACCTAGATTTAACTTTCAAAATAACTCTTGGGTCCTGCCTTCAACCGAAGGCGAATACAAAGATGGTCTGAAAGCCATGCGGGTTTACCTTGCGCAATTACGCGATGTTTCGAAGCAAGATGCACAATTTTATGGCCGCTCGGACAACTTGAATGAGTGGCTTAGTCTGGTTGAAAAACGCTTAGGGTCTTTATCGCAGCGCCTTAGTGCGGCAAGACCACAGGCACGGATAAACACCGATTTGGCCGGCGATAGAAATGCAGAGCAATCAACTCAAGGAGCCCCTGTCGTAATAGCGGAAACTTCTTGGTTTGAAATTGATGATAATTTCTACGAAGCAAGAGGCACGGCTTGGGCATTAATACATTATCTTCGTGCGGCTGAAATTGATTTTCGTCAGGTGCTTGAAGATAAGAATGCTCTTGTTAGCTTACAGCAAATTATTCGTGAACTAGAAGCAACGCAACAGCCTATCAGTAGCCCAATTATTTTGAATGGAAGCGGCATGGGAATGTTTGCCAATCATTCATTGGTGATGTCTTCTTATATAACGCGGGCCAATGCGGCGATTGCTGATTTAAGAACATTACTGGCTGATGGATAGCCTAGTTTATAAAACGTATTGACAATAAAAAGGGCCTGAATTTCAGGCCCTTTTTATTTAACTGTAGTACGTGGGATTATTTGTCCTGATTGCGGTTATGCTCCGATTCCCAAAAGTCGGCATTCTTTATTCCGAGAGCCTTGGGGTCAAAGGTAAAGCTCGTCGCTCCGGCCTTCTTCTGAGCTTCATAATCTTTAAGTGCTTTTATTGCTGGTCGACCCATGAAGAAAATAATCAGGATACCGATGATATTGACCCAAGCCATTAGGCCTACCCCAATATCGCCAAGTCCCCACGCCAAGTTTGCTGCTTTAACGGTACCGTAAAAGACCATAGTCATGAGGCCGATCTTTAGCGCTAACATGGCACCTGGGATTTTGATGCTGCGTCGGATGTAAGCGACATTGCTTTCTGCGATGTAATAGTAAGCGAGCAGCGTTGTGAACGCGAAGAAGAAAAGCGCTACCGCGACAAATGGGTTACCAAAGCCTGGCATGACACTCTCTATAGCCATTTGCGTAAAGCTAGGACTATTCGGGTCCATACCAAAGACTAAGGCGTTTTGTACTAGCAGCCCGCCTTCGGGGTTATGTACATTGTAGGCACCCGTTATCAGAATCATGAATGCGGTGGCCGTACAGACGAACAGAGTGTCTATGTAAACTGAAAAAGCTTGTACCAAGCCTTGTTGAGCAGGGTGCTCTACTTCAGCCGCTGCGGCCGCATGCGGAGCGGTACCTTGACCCGCTTCATTAGAATAGACTCCGCGTTT
>CAJQNY010000254.1 GCA_905479805.1 uncultured Arenicella sp. | reverse complement strand
TCTGCTTCAGTGCGAAATATACCAAATGACCAATCGGCAAACACTGCTCTGGAAGACCATGTTTTTTGACCATTCAATAGGAAATACTCTTTCCCATCTTCTTCAATTCGTTCAGCTTTAGAACGAATTGCAGCCATGTCACTGCCGGCGTTTGGTTCCGACCAGGCTTGTGCCCAAATCTCATCACCTGCGGCCATAGGCGGTAAGAAACGCGCTTTTTGCGCATCGCTCCCAAACTCCATTAGAGTAGGTCCTAGCAAAAATATTCCGTTTTGACTTACTCGCAAAGGCGCTCCGGCACGGTAATACTCTTCTTCAAAAATAAGCCATTCGATAAGATCACAACCTCTTCCGCCGTATTCGGTCGGCCAGGTAACCATGCTCCAGTCAGCTGACTTTAAGGTTTTTTCCCATTCTCGATGTTGATCAAAACCGATCTCGGTATCTAATGATTCTAAAGCCTCACTCGGTACGTGTTGCTCTAACCACTTTCTAACGGTAGACCGAAATTCATTCTGCTGGGGGGTATAACTTAATTGCATATTGGCCGAGTTCTAATCTTCAGAAAAACTGGCATCGCGCTTATCAACAAATGCATCGCGTGCTTCACTTGAATCTTTCATGGTGTAGGCCTCTAGCGTAAACCCTTGCTCCGAACGGTACTTCTGTTCTAAATCACCATCTTCAATGCCCGTTAACGCTTCCTTCGCGAGCACCACCATTGCCGATGATTTCTCTGCAATTTTGGCCGCAATAGAACGTGCCGCTGGCATAAGTTCCTCTCTCTTTACCACTCTTTCTACCGCACCTAATCGATACGCCTCGTTGGCATCGATGAACTCGCCGGTAAAATACATATAGCGAACCTTTTGCACTGGAAACATTCGTTGAAGATGCGCGCCACCGCCCATCGCTCCGCGATCAATTTCAGGCACGCCAAAAGTGGTGCATTCAGAAGCAACAATGATGTCCGCTGCGCCACTGATGCCAATACCACCTCCCAGCACAAAGCCATGCAGCGCCACAATAACGGGCTTAGGATTTAGGTGGATAGCCGCAAAGGTATCGTAGTTACCTTTGTTCACTGGCACTATTTTGGTTTTGTCTGCCGCGAGTTCCTTAATGTCCACGCCGGCGCAGAAACCTTTTCCTTCTGCAGCGACGATAATAACTTTTACTGAATTATCTTGGCCTAAGGCTTCGATATGATCGGCGATTGCCTGCCACTCCACACTGTCAAAGGCATTTACCGGTGGCTTATCAAAAATGACTTCAGCGACGCCATCGTTAATGGAAGATTGATAGGGTAGCGACATCAGGACTCTCCGGACAGTTTTGATAGTGCGCTGATTCGATCGTTCGCTTCAGCAACAATTGTTTGAATGATTTCCTCACAGCTTAGTAATTCAGTGATTACGCCAGCTACTTGGCCAGACGGCAGTACACCTTCTTGAGGCTTGCCATCGATCATCGATTTTTGAATGATCATCGGTGCATTGGCTGACATCATTGCCTGTGCCAAGGTGATATCACCGCTGCGACTCATCGCTAAGGCTGATTTAAAAAGGCTGGTAATGCTGGCCCCTGTGAAGCGGCGATATTTAAGCCCGTTTTGCATCGCAAGTATCAGTTTTTTGAGTGATCCAGCATTTTCTAATTTTGCTAAGATTTCATTATTAATCATCCTTTGCGGCAAACCATCTAAGGCTTTGGAAACAATTATTTCAGCGGGGTTATTACAGTCTACATAACGTTGCTTAGTCGTTTGCGGCGGTGAGGATTCATGACTCATAAAAAACCGAGTTCCCATCGCGATACCGTCTGCTCCCCAAGCAAGCGCCGCAACCAATCCTCGGCCATCTTGAAAACCACCCGCTGCTGCTAATGGCACACGGCCGTCTACGGCATCAATCACTTCTGGTATAAGCAACGAGGTTGGAATCGCCCCTGTGTGTCCGCCACCTTCACCGCCCTGTACCGTCACCGCATCGGCGCCAAGCTCAATCGCTTTAGTCGCGTGCTTGGGCAAGCCAATGGTCGGCATACAAACAACATCATGTTGTTTTAATTTCTTAATTAAATTGGCACCAGGAGAACGAGAATAGCTGACCGCTCGCACATTGTGCTTAACGACCAAGTCGACTATCTCGCTGGCATTGGGTTGATACATATGAAAATTAACACCAAACGGAGCATCAGTGAGATCTTTGATACGGGTAATCTCACCTTCCATTTCTTCAGCAGGAATAGTCGCACCGGCAAGAAAACCAAAACCACCGGCATTGCCAGTGGCTGCCACTAACTCAGGGCCCGCGACCCACCCCATTGCAGTTTGAATTATCGGATATTTGCATCCGAGTAAATCACACAGTGGAGTATTGAGAGAAGTAGTCATATTAAAGATGAACCATCGACGGCTAGTTGGCCTTCACAATGACAGAAGAACCATGACCGAACAAACCTTCGTTAGCGGTTATCCCGTATTTGGCGTCTTCAACCTGTCGTTTGCCCGCTTGCCCACGAAGCTGCCACGTTAATTCGCACACCTGTGCCAAAGCTTGCGCCGGGACAGCTTCACCGAAGCAAGATAAACCACCTGATGGGTTTACCGGTACTCGACCACCAATATAGGTGTCGCCGTCGCGCAATAATTTATGGCCATCTCCTTCAGGGCAGAGCCTTAACGCCTCGTACCAATCAAGCTCCATCGCCGTACTTAGGTCATAGACTTCAGCGAGACTTAAATCTTCGGGGCCTATTCCAGCCTCTTGATACGCCGCATCTATCATTGCGGGTTTAAAATTCATGGTTGGAACATTCACCGCAGCAGCTGAGTCAGTGGCTAGATCTGGCAGCTCCAATTGAGTGCTTGGATACGTTGGGGTAATCGTTGAAATAGCCTCGATGCTGACACCACCCTTGCCACGTAGTTTTTCTGCATACTCGTTACTGGCAATGACAATCGCCGCCCCGCCATCGCTGGTAGCGCATATTTCAAACAAACGAAGTGGGTCAGCCACCATCGGCGATGCCAAGACCTCATCCACGGAGAAAGACTTTTTATAACGAGCGTTCGCGTTGTGCAAACCGTTTTTACCGTTCTTAACGCGCACTTCTGCAATATCCTGTTCCGTGGTTCCATACAATTCAATACGGCGACGAGCATGCATGGCAAAATAAGCAGGGTTAGTAGCACCGTGCAGCCTAAATCTTAGCCAGTCTGGGTCGTCAGGTCGCTCGCCTTTTTGCGGGGCTAGAAACCCCTTAGGTGTGGTATCCGCACCCACTACCAAAGCGACATCAGCCATGCCTGAAAGAATTTGGGCACGCGCTGTATTCAAAGCTTGAGCACCTGATGCACACGCCGCGTAACAACTTGCAACGCGGGCTCCGTTCCATCCTAAGGCTTTAGCAAAAGTGGCTCCGGCAACATAACCAGGGTAGCCACAACGCATAGTATTAGCGCCTGCAATAAATTGAATGTCTTTCCAAGGAACGCCGGCATCCGCCAGCGCATCACGCGCGGCCTTTACACCGTATTCGACAAAATTATTACCCCATTTTCCCCATGGGTGCATGCCTACTCCGAGAACCGCGACTGAATTACTCATGCTTGATCTCCGTTGACGGGTTTCCATTTCCAAATTTGGTAGTCGCTCTCGTCATCTTGAAATAAGGTTTCGATACACAACTCTACTTCGTCGCCTATTTTGACGTCATCTACAGTCACGCCTTTCGCAAGCTGGCCCAGTATGACTAACTTTTCCTTCTCCAATTCTACAGCCGCCTGAGCGAAAACCTCATAGGGGTCATCCGCCACAAACGGTGGCGGTGGCGGGTACCCTGCATTGGTATATGACCAAATCTTGCCGCGCGAACTCAATTCGATAACTGAGAACTCTTCCGACTCGCAATCTGGATTACGACAGTACTGCGCATGCTGCGGGAAATAATATGTCTTACAAACATCACATTGGCTCCCGAGTAAACGGGGATTATCAGCATCAAGGGTGAACCACCCCTCGCGTGCGGATTTTATTTCTCTTACTTTCTTTGTACTCATCTTAGATCGCTTTAAGTCTCATATTATTCGGGTCGATTCGCTGAATGATCTCTAATTCTTCAGCGCTGGGCTCAGGTGTTTGGGGTATGTCGTCAGGAATCTCTATTTTGAAACCTGTATTGGCAATCACATCATCCAATTCAACACCTGGGTGCAGGCTAAGCAGTCGCATTTTTTTTGTCTGAGGCGCAAAGTCCATAACACAGAGGTTTGTGACTATCTGCCGGATATCTATGTCGTCAAAGCTATAACCCTTTGGTAGTCGTTCAGGGTTATAGCCAATTGAGCAGACCGTATCGACCTCACCAGTGACAAAAGCACGTGTGGTATGAGCCGGGATAAAAAATGAATTAGCATGACACATTGAGTTACCTGGAAAACCACGCACTCCCAACATTTGCACCTTAGGTTTATTGTAATCGCCTAAAGCTGAGATATTGGCCTGACCATAATGATCGACTTGACTCGGCCCGACCAAGGCGTGCCTCGAGCCACTCCAAACATTGTCAAAGATACGTGAGAAGCCCATCCAAGTTTCTCGCTGCGGTTCGTAACCATTTCGCTTACCAACAGGTACTGGCTCAGAAACAATATACGCCTCAGAATCAGTCATCATTAAGCTAGGGTTTTTAACCATGGCCATTGATGCGCCTAAGCGTTGGATCAGCCCGATCCCTGATGCAAGTAACTCTTGATCGTTTGCGAATACTCTTGAGCAAGCACAAATCAGCAAGTCTGCCAGTGGGTTAGTGTTATCACTCATTGCTTAGCCCTTAATAAATAGGAAGTGGTAATTCGTTTATCGCATCAGCGCCACCTACGTTTTGTACATAGTCAGCGTGATCGACAGAAATGTATTTGTCGTAATAGCGCTGCCACCCATCTTCTTCTTTGGCCGTGGCTGCGTATTCCTTAAAATGCGGGACATCAAAGCCGTACAGAGGGTTACAGGAACTAGGGTGAGCACCGTGAGGAATATGAATGACTTTAGAGGTCTGGCTACGCTCCCAAAACACACTGCGCGATTGTGCTGGGTCAGTATGAAAATAATCGCTTTCTACTAATTCATCACAAGATACCAATGTCTGAGATGCCGCCCGAACAAACATATCATCCATGTAGTGATCCGGCCCACTGATCTGACACACACCGCGTTGGTCGGCTCGGTCAACGTGAATCAATGCGGCGTCCAAATTTAGCGCCGGCATGGCAAGCCATTCTTTTTGATCGTAGGGCGAATCTATCAATTTAATATCTGGGTTACGCGTTTGTACGTCTGTCCCGAGCCCTATCGAAGTAGGGATAAAGGGCGAACCCATTGCCGCAGCACGCAGGCCCATCAACATCATGCCTTCATCGATTTCCATTATTTCAAGCTCAGCATTTTGACGCGCTTTACGAAAATAAGGTTCTAATGGAATGAAATCCAGAGAAACAAATGCGAATACCAGTTTTTTGATCTTTCCCGCGGCAGACAACATACCGACATCCGCGCCACCGTAGGCAACCACGGTTAGGTCTTTAATGTCTGAACG
>CAJQNY010000253.1 GCA_905479805.1 uncultured Arenicella sp. | reverse complement strand
CTTTTGTAATGTATCTTATCGAGAGGTGAGTTATTCAGGCATGAAGGATCTCTTCGCAATTACTGAGCAGTGGTTCAGTGTTCGCCTGCCGGTTTCAATAGAGCTTGAGTGGCCTGAGTTCTCAATGCCTGGCGTCGAATTAGTCGAGATTAAAAGGCATAGCCGAAAACTTAAACGCGGAACGCACTCAGCAAATCGCTTTGAGATTCTTATTCGTGATTTTGCAGGGTCTATTGAGGAAGTGGAGCAGAGGCTTGAACAGGTCTCCATGCAGGGTGTCCCCAACTATTTTGGTCCACAACGATTTGGCCGTCAGGGCAATAATGTGCCGCAAGCCCTGGATGTTTTAAGTGGGCGTAAGAAGATTAAGAACCGGCCTCTCAAAGGCCTGTTGATCTCGGCCGCTCGTTCATGGCTTTACAATGAAATTCTTTCAGCACGCATTGATCAGAATACATGGTGCTCCTTGCAAACGATGGAACCGGCGAATCTTGAAGGTACTTCAAGTACGTTTGAAGCGGAAAATACTAAATCTGAAGCGGAGCGGCTGACCAGCTTAGATATACATCCGACGGCACCATTGTGGGGAAATGTCGAATCAAAAACTGTATCGCAGTATATGGATCTGTATGATTGGGAAAAGCAGCAGGTGAGCGATTATCTGGAGTTGATGGCTGGTTTAGAGAAAATGGGTGCAAGCTATCAGCGAAGAGCCTTGCGGATGAAGGTGCACGATTTGTCCTGGGACTTTCAAGCGCACGAACTACGATTGTGCTTTAGACTAAACAAGGGCGGCTTTGCAACTTCCGTTCTGCGTGAAATAGTGTCGTTATGAATGAAGTGACCGACTAATGAGTATCACGCAGATTAAATTCCCATACATTGATGGTGCTGCCTTGTTCGATAAGGTGGCACAGCAAGAGTGGTCTATTTACCTTGATTCCGGGGTTGTCTCGGGTCACGCACCGGTGACTCGAAACGCTGATTACGACGTGCTCGCTATCGAACCAAGAGTGACGCTGGTTTGCCAAGCTTCGGTGACGACCATATCAACCAATAGTCATTCATCGGAGTCGATGGAAGACCCTCTAGAGCTGATTAAAAACCATCTTGTTCCTAATGGTTATGACGGTTTGCCAAGTAATTTCGACGTACCCTATATGCCTGGAGCCTTGGGATATTTTTCTTATGATCTAGCTCGGCGATTTGAAGACTTGCCCGATACTGCTGAAGACGATCAAAACTTACCTGAAATGGCGATTGGCATATACGACGTGGTAGTAGTTATTGATCATGTTCGAAAATGTACGTCTATTGTCGCTCGAACTGAATCAATCGAGACAGAGGAGCTGATCGAAAAGTGGCAAAATTTAATTGAGTCACAATTGACTGACACGAAAGGGCGCAGTTCCACAGGAGTGCAAAAAGATAGGCTGAAGAGCTCAGTGATGTCGGACAATATGGACCTACTGAAGTATCAGCGGTGTTTTAACAAGGTTCGCGACTACACTATAGAAGGGGATTGTTACCAAGTTAATCTAACCAAACGGTTTAGTGCTGAGGTAGAAGGCGATGCTTGGCAAACGTATTTGGCTCTCAGAGCGGCCAGCCCTGCGCCTTATGGATGTTTTATTAATCTTCCTTTTGCACAGGTATTATCAAACTCTCCGGAAAGCTTCATACAATGCCGGCAACAAATGGTGACTACCAGCCCGATCAAAGGCACCATGCCGAGGGACCATGACGACTTGGAAAATGATAAACGTATTGCTGAGAAATTAGCAAATAGTGAAAAGGATCGAGCTGAAAATTTGATGATTGTCGATCTAATGCGTAACGACCTAAGTCGCTGTTGTGAGCATGGTAGCGTTCAGGTTCCGAAGCTCTTTGCACTTCACAGCTTTGCTAATGTTCATCACCTGATCAGTACGGTTACCGGAACGCTGTTGAAAGGACTGCATTCGCTCGACCTATTAAGAAGTTGTTTTCCGGGTGGGTCGATAACAGGAGCTCCGAAAATTAGAGCGATGCAAATCATAGAGGAGCTCGAACCGCATCGCAGAGGGCTGTATTGTGGCTCCATCGCCTATGTCGGATACGATGGTTCTTTAGAAACAAATATCGCAATAAGAACGATTGTTGTGAAGAATGGCGTAGCTCGATTCTCTGCCGGTGGAGGTTTAGTGATCGACTCGGAGCTTGACAGTGAGTACCAAGAAATCAAGGACAAAGCACGCATGATGAATGAAGCTCTAATGCCAGTGTAGTTAACAGCTCGCAACACTTTAGTTTATGAGTAGCAAATAAGTGCTTGATTTTCATTGAAATAAACTGTAATTATCTAAGTTAATGTAATTTATCTTGTTGGATGAGTTGTTGTGGTTCAAGTCGCTGTAAAGTCTTTGTCTGAAATGGTGTTGCCCGCTAATGATGTGCCTGAATGGTTGTCAGGAATTAGTGATGGGCGTGACTCTTTGGAAATTGAACGTATTCAACAGGCTGCTGATTTTGCTATCGAAGCTCATCGCGGTCAAAAAAGAAGTTCCGGCGAAGACTATGTGAATCATACATTTGCGGTAGCAGCAATCGTGCATGAGCTTGGGCTAGATACCGACGTGGTTATTGCCGCGCTATTACATGACAGTGTTGAGGACACCCATGTTACCTTAGATCAACTAAAAAAGGAGTTTGGCGCTGACGTGTCACGCCTGGTCGATGGAGTAACAAAGATGGAGGTGATTCAAGAATTTGCGGATCACAAAGGGGGTAAGTCTAGCCAGGATGCTAAGGCAGAGAACCTAAGAAAAATGATGTTGGCGATGGTCGACGATGTCCGTGTCGTCTTGATTAAGTTGTGCGATCGCTTGCACAATATGCGCACCCTCGGTGCGGTAAAGCCTGAAAAACAAAAGAGAGTGGCCGCCGAAACGCTTGAAATATTTTCGCCCTTAGCCAATAGACTTGGGGTTTGGCAAGTTAAGTGGGAGTTGGAGGACTTGGCATTTCGATATATCGAGCCTGAAATTTACAAAAGCGTCGCCAAAAAACTTGCTGAGCGACGTATCGATCGACAGCTGTTCATTGATGGTTTCCTAAGTGATTTACAGGGACTCTTAGATCAGCAAAATATTGATGCTCAACTTTCTGGCCGAGCCAAGCATATTTATAGTATCTGGCAAAAGATGCAGAAGAAGGGGCTTGAGTTCGATCAACTTTTTGACGTTCGTGCCGTTAGAGTCCTCGTCGATTCAGTTCAAGACTGTTATTCCGCTCTTGGTTTGATTCATACCAACTGGAAGTATATCGCTGGTGAGTTTGACGACTATATTGCGACACCCAAAGAGAACAATTATCGCTCAATCCATACTGCGGTGATTGGGCCCGGAGGTAAGTTAGTCGAAGTCCAAATACGCACGCGTGAGATGCATGAATACAATGAGTTGGGCATTGCAGCGCATTGGCGCTATAAGGAAGGTAGGAGTAATACTGATCAAGCGGTTAACAACAAAATTCTGTGGTTGCGACAATTGCTAGAGTGGAAGGACGAGGTTGCTGATGCAAGTGAATTTGTTGATCGTGTAAAAGACGAAGTATTTGAAGACCGGGTATACGTCTTCAGTCCTAAAGGAAAAGTAGTGGACTTGGCACTGGGAGCAACGCCGTTAGACTTTGCCTATGCAATTCACACTGAAGTAGGGCACCGTTGTCGAGGTGCAAAAGTGAATGACAAAATGGTGCCTTTGACGTATAGCCTTAATACCGGTGATCGAGTAGGCATAATCACTGCTAAAACTGGGGGGCCAAGTTTAGATTGGTTAGACCCGCACAAGGGGTATGTGAAGAGTCGTAGAGCGCGTTCCGGAATACAGCATTGGTTTCGCCATGAAAATCGCGACGCGACCATCGCGCATGGTCGAACTATTCTTGATCGCGAACTTGATAGAATGAATTTACACGATGTTAATTTGGAGCAGTTAGCGGGTAAGCTAGGGGTTGAAGATACCGAGGAGTTGTATTTTAAATTAGTAGATGGGTCGATTAAGCCCGGTAGGGCGGCAGCGATAGCACAGCGACTTTTACGTCCTCATTCTTTGGATGAAGACGAACAGATGGAGATTAGTTTTCGTGCGAATAAGGCGGCAAACGATGATCGAAAACCGGCTGATCTCAGCATTCAAGGTGTCAGTGATCTAATGACTAGTTTGGCAAAATGTTGCCAACCGGTACCTGGTGACAAAGTGCTTGGTTTCGTCACGCGTGGAACCGGTATTACGATACATAGGGTTAACTGCCCAAATATTCTATATCAACAAAACACCTCCGCTGAGCGTGTCGTAGAAGTGACATGGGGCGCTGACAAAGAACACACCTACCCAATGAGCGTGCGTATTCATGCATTTGATCGGAAGGGTTTGTTAAAAGATGTCTCTACGGTATTTGCGGATGAAAAAATCAACGTCTTAGAATTAAGCACACACATCGAGGCGCAAGACCTATCGGTGGTTATGGAGGTCGCGGTAGAAGTACAGAACTTAGAAGAAATGAGTAAGCTCTTAGCCAAACTCGACCAACTTCCAAATGTACTATCAGTACAAAGAAAAAGCTAAATAACGCGATTCTTGGAAACTCATACCGAGTTAAGCAATAATTTCCTCAAATAGTGAGTAATAGATGTGCTCGCTATACCCTTCGCGAGTATGAATCGTTTTATTAGGAATGTTTGCAGTTACCGCTTCCACGCCGGCAAGGGATATTCGTTGGTCTTCAGTGCCGTACCAAACATGCACTTCAGCGTTGATCGTGCTTTGGTCGATATTGATCGGGGTTAGACAGTAAACGAGTTCATTCGAGATCCCATCCAGGGTGCTGCTGGCACCTTCTTTGAAGATATCAATCAACCAGTCAAAAGTTCCGTCATTGTGAAACTTTTCGAGCTCGGCGCTGCCCAAGCTTGATTCGAGCATACTCCGGTATTGTGAACTCAAGTTTAAGTTGATGCTTTTGAGCCAGAGTTCATAGATTTCACGTAGAAACCGTTTCGAGGCCTTTCCTAGTCTGGCGGCGGGTGAAAAAATACCGGTTAAGTACTGAATATGTGCCGTTTCATTTATAATGACGGGGCTACAAAGAATGAGTTTCCCTAGTCTGCTATCAGCTTCGCTGGCAAAATGGGTGGCGAGTTGGCAGCCTAAGATACTCCCCAGTACATCATAGTCCGCAACACCGATGAGATCGATAAACTCGCGCATACGGTGATTCCAATCCTCTGGGTGGCCATCAATAAAAGGGGTCTTCCCGAACCCCGGTCGATCTGGAATGATTAGCCGTCGATTGGCTCCTTGTAGTGCGCTTAAATAGTTCAATGGAATAGAAAAGCGAGAACCCCAGCCGCTGTGGAATACGATCAAAGGACGGCCGTCTGTCGGGCCATATTCACAATAAGCCACCTTTAAGCCATTTGAGAGCGTCACTTCTTTATCATCCGATTGTGATGTAAATTCAGTGCCTACGTCTAGCTCTGACTCAAAGTAGGAGTCTAGTATTTGCGACTCATGCGTCAATATGAGACGGACAACTGAGGTCTGCGAATTGGTATCCGTCTTGCGAAATATTGCTTTAAGATGAGTCTTGACAGTGTTGTCTGAGATGAAAGCTTCTTCGCCCATCTGCTTGATGCTCTTGCCGTGAATGAGGCCGCGTAGCACCATCTGTTCTTTTTCAGTCAGCTCGTATTTTTGAACTAAGTCACTACTTAGTTGGTTTTGTTCGTGGCTTTGATCTAACACCATCAGGACATAGAACTGTGACGGGTTTGGATTTCTATCGCCCTTGCTTTCTATGATGCGGAGGTAAATTTGATCTTTATTCTGATCTAAATAATCCAATGAAATCAATTTATTGCGATAGTTACCTTTATTAGATTCTGGGGTTTTTTGGATGGCGTTAATCAAGCCAAGTTTGATTTGTTCATGGTTGCTTGGGTTTAGAATATAGGAGAATAGCTCGACTGCATTTTGGTTGTGATAAATGGGTTTTAGGCTGTGGTCGAGAATAATCATCTTAAACCGACTTTTGTCCAGAAGGGTGTTAAAGGCCCTTATAGTTTCGCTACTTTCCTTCAAGCGAGAGACAATCTGATCGCCGACCGCCAGTTCGTTGAAATTGTAGGCTTCATCGAATGATTCAGTTTCATCGATTATCTGATTCATCAAGTCGATATAGTCTTCATGCCAACGGTCTGGCTTACCAATAATTCGATAGATGATACTGCTAAAGCGTGAGTTGTTCATGAACCGGGTCGTTATAGTTAGTTATTATTCCCTCGTGGAATTAAACTCAAAACCTGCCCTGTTCGATACTCCTAATGCTAGTCCAATAGTCCCAATCCTGTTTGGACAGCAGAAACGTATATGTAGGCTAAGCCAAGTCTCCACGGATTCGTTTCCATCATAGAGGCTCTTCTGATAGAACGCAATCTCGTCGATCGTTGGGTGTTATACATTTGTCGAATAGTAGCTATCGCCTTTAAGGTTTTAGATTTGCACTTAAGTCTTGGCATCTAGGGAGGTTATTTAGTAAACTGCACGACCAATTAAACTGGCTTTGGAACTGGTAAATCGGTTTCCAGGCATTGGCCTTTCGTCTTCGCCCGACACTATTGTTTGGGTGAGGAGTGGATTAAAAATTAACCCTTATTCTCATTAGAGGAAGCAAAATGAAACAACCTGTTAGAGTCACTGTCACTGGAGCTGCTGGTCAAATCAGCTATGCCTTATTATTCAGAATTGCGTCTGGCTCAATGCTTGGGCAAGATCAACCGGTCATCCTTCAATTGCTAGAAATCACTCCCGCCATGGGAGCCTTAGCAGGGGTTGTAATGGAATTAAATGATTGTGCATTCCCCTTGTTACAAGAAGTGATTACATCGGACGACCCTGAGGTGGCATTTAAAGACAGTGATTATGCTCTGTTGGTCGGGGCACGACCACGTGGCCCAGGCATGGAGAGAAAAGATCTCTTGGAAGCAAATGCAGCAATATTTTCAGGCCAGGGGAAAGCAATGAACAAAGTTGCCAGCCGTGACATTCGAGTATTGGTTGTTGGGAATCCAGCAAATACTAATGCGCTGATTGCTTCGGCAAACGCTCCAGACATAGATAACTCACAATTCACAGCAATGACCCGATTGGATCATAATAGAGCCTTGAGCCAATTAGCTGAGAAAACAGGCGCCCATACAACTGATATCAAAAAAATGACTATTTGGGGCAACCACTCAAATACCCAATACCCGGATATCTCCAACACCACGGTGAAAGGCGAAGCAGCATCGGGTATGGTGGATCAAGCTTGGTTGGAAGGTGACTTTATTCCAACGGTACAAGAGCGTGGCGCGGCCATCATTAAGGCGAGAGGTGCTTCGAGTGCGGCATCTGCAGGTGCCGCAGCGGTAGATCACATGCGTACCTGGGCTCTAGGAACCGCTGACGGTGATTGGGTGAGTATGGCAATTCCGAGTGATGGTAGTTACGACATCGAACCTGGAATCATGTACTCCTACCCAGTTACTTGTGCCAATGGTAAATATGAAATTGTACAAGGCTTGGAAATCAGTGAATTTAGTCGCTCTAGAATGGACGCGACCGAAGACGAATTACGCCAAGAGCGTGCAGCAATTGAGCACCTTCTCAGTTAGACCTGCGTATTTGGTAGGTAGGCCTTCATAAATAGGTTAGGCCTAGATCAATAGGTTAAGCCTACTTAGATCTGTTTAACAGGACAGTGAGGAGCCTCGGCAATGTAGAATTGCCGAGGTTTTTTTTCGAACACGGGTATTGCGTCGTTTTTAAACATCTCTCAGAGCAAGAATTTAGCACAAAAAAAATCACCGCTTTTTAGGGCGGTGATAAATTAACAAAAAGAAGAGAGAGTTATGAAAATAAATACTCATTTACATTTCATGTTTCACAGTATAGGTTTGAACCCAGTAATTTTGGGGCTCATAACCAACAGTTAACGAAAAAGCCCGAGATTCTATACTTTGTGACGTTTTTGCAACAAGGTTGGTGTTGATCCCACCTAAAAAATCAATAAAACAAACCAAATCAGTTACTTATGCCACCTATGTAAGCTAAATGCTTTGTAATATCTAGCTAGATGCACTTGCAATATTAAAATAAATTGAAACTTTCCGTCATCATTCCAAGTTATAACCGCGCAAGCCTAATTGGTAGAGCATTGGACTCTGTCATAGCGCAAGAGTTGCCTGAATCGATTAGTGAAATGGAGATCATCGTCGTTGATGACGGTTCAACTGATGAAACCGTTACAGCGCTTGCCGGCTATATGTTTAAGATTCAATATATCAAACAAGTAAATAGAGGAGTGAGTGCAGCCCGCAATGCTGGCCTTGATTTAGCTAGCGGTGATTGGGTTGCATTGCTAGATTCAGATGATGAGTGGCTTCCTGGTAAATTAATTAAGCAATTTGCATTACTCGAACAAGAAAAGCTCAAGGTTTGCCACACAGAAGAAATATGGATCCGCAAGGGTGTTCGCGTTAACCAAATGCAGAAGCATAAAAAGTCAGGAGGAAGAATATTCGCTGCTAGCCTTCCTTTATGTGCGATGTCGCCTTCATCGATTATTATCCACCGGGAAGTGTTTGATGACGTTGGGGGGTTTGACGAAGAACTTCCTGCCTGTGAAGATTATGATCTATGGCTGAAAATAACGGCTCGATATTCTGTAGCGTTCGTAGAGCAAGCCTGTATTAGTAAGTATGGTGGCCATGAAGATCAGTTGTCTCATAAGCACTGGGGAATGGATCGTTTTCGTATTAAGGCCTTAGAGGATATTTTGTCTTCGACGCATAACCATTTTTTAACAACAGAGGAACAGCAATTGGCATTGAGTACTTTGCTCAAAAAATTAGAGATATTGTTGTCGGGAGCTCGCAAGCGCGACAATAGTAAGCTTGAAAAAGATTGCATGAGCAAACTTGGGCTTTGGTCAAACCTTCTTCAAGAGCAAAAGTTTGACGCCAGTAAGGGGGCATCCGAAATTAATGCAATCTAGTTCTCAATTGGGCGGTATTCCACACGAGTGCCCGAGGGCGCACTTGAATATTGTGGTGGCCTTATCCTGTGAGGCTAAGCCATTGGTAGATCGGCTTAAACTGAGGAAGGTGAATGGTGAGTCATACCCAAGATTTGTTGGAGCTTACGAGGGCGTGCCCGTAGATTTAGTTGTTAGTGGTATTGGTTCTGTGGCCATTGCTGCCGCGATCGGCTGGCTGGCAGCTAAAACTGAAGCTGATTCGACTGCCTGGTTGAATGTGGGGGTTGCAGGCCACGCAGAGCATGAAATCGGCACTATTATCCGCGTAGTCTGTTCCGAAGTTGAAGGATCGCAACGTAGACATTACCCTCCGTTAGTGGCGAAGTGGAGAGGGCTGAATTCCGCGTCATTGAGTTCAAGTCTTCCTAATGTTGATTACCCGGGAGGGATGGCCGTTGATATGGAGGCTAATACCTTTTTTACTGTGGCAAATGGTTTTTCCGCTTCGGAATGCATTCAGTCTCTTAAAGTTATCTCAGATAACCCTAGCTCGTCGATTGAAGAGCTAAATGCCTCGGTTATTAGTAAGCTAATAGCGCCTCACGTGGATCAAATATTAGTGTTTGCGGCTAACGTAATTAAGCTACTACCAAATAAATCACCTTCGATGCATTTACCTGAACCAGCGACGACAATGCGTCGCACAGTTAGTCAGGGTTTACAGTTACAAGAAGTCTGCCGTCGGCTAGGTGCGATCAATGCTGATAAAGAGTTGGTTGATAAGCGACTTGTTGGGCTAGACTCAATTTCACAAGTCATTGAAGCCCTTGATAAGTTAGCACGGAGCCATGCGCCCTCGTTGATCACACAAGCTAGTGAGCTTAACAGAGACGTATGAGCCACTGATGGACATCATTTATATAGAAGAGGCGATACTCGATCACCCTCGAACACAAGTAATCCTTGAGCGTTTTCCTAAGGCAGAAAAGTTGCTTATTGAGAAGCATGCGGAAGTGTTTAACCCAAATTCGCAGAACTTCAGAATTCAAAAGAACAACCCTAGTCTTATTCTGGCAGCTAAAGAGAACAAGAAAGTGCTGAGTACGCCGATGCAATACGAGACCGGCGGTGGAGCAAACTACTATTTCTCCCATATGCTTAATTGTCTTTACGATTGCCGGTATTGTTTTTTGCAAGGAATGTATCGCTCAGCAAATTATCTTTTGTTTGTGAACTACGAAGAGTTCTGGGAGGATATCCAATTAGTCGCTAAAACACATGCGAATGATGAGAAGCCAGCTTGGTTCTTTTCGGGTTACGATTGTGATAGTTTGGCATTTGAACCTGTCAGTCAATTTGCGCGGTATATCGTCCCCAAGTTTAAGGGTATTCCCAATGCCGTCCTTGAGTTAAGGACAAAGAGTACGCAAATTCGATCATTGTTAGAAATGGACGTTGTTAGCAATGTAGTAGTGGCTTATAGCCTTAGTCCAGAACCCGTTGTGGCGGCAGTAGAAGAAGGGGCACCTACTTTAGCTAAGAGGCTCGATGCACTCGTGAAACTGCAGAATAAGGGTTGGCGATTGGGAATACGTTTTGATCCGATCATTTGGCATCAGGACTACCAGAAAAACTATCGAGAGATGTTGGCGCAGGTGTTTACTGCACTGGATGTAAACGCCATCGATAGCGTCACCATCGGCGGTTTTCGATTACCAAAAGGGTTCTATAAAATCATGCGTAAGTTGCATCCCGAGCATTGGTTGTTTAGCGCTGGCCTCAGCGAGAGTGAGGGAATGATCGCTTACACTCAAGAAATAGAAACGCAGATGTTCGAATTCATGCTTGATCAGACCAGACAGTATGTCGCTGAAGAAAAAGTCTATGCTTATCCCAGTTATCCGCTACCCACTACTCCAGAATGATTGATAAACGAAATGTGTTGATTACTGGTGCCAGCTCTGGCATCGGCCGTGCTATCGCCAATAGTTTTCTTGAACAAGGTTGCAAGGTTGCCGGTGTGGCTAGAGATTTCAATGGTGCAGATCAACGCTTGGATCAAATCGAATTGGATCTCTCAGATTTGGATGAGCTGACGGCTCAGCTCAGTGATAACGTTGCTTTTGATGCAAACGTCGATACCCTGATTCTGAATGCAGGTTATGGACAATTTGGTGGAATCGAACAATTTTCTCATCGACAAATTGAACAACTCATAAACACGAACTTGGTGAGCAATATATTTTTATTAAAACATTTTTTACCAAAATTCAGGAAGCGAGGCGAGGTGGACATCGTTTTTATCGGTAGTGAATCTGGTTTGCAGGGCGCCAAACAAGGCGCTGTGTATTGTGCGAGTAAGTTTGCAGTTCGAGGCCTTGCGCAAAGTCTACGGGCAGATTGCGCCAACTCTGATATTAGAGTAATGCTGGTAAACCCTGGGCCAGTGAACAGCGATTTTTTTGAGCACCTGCATTTTCAACCTGAACACGGTGCTGACTATGCGGTTTCTGTTGAAAGCATCGCTGAGTCCGTATGTTCAGCGCTTTCGCAGCCACGAAACGTCGTGACCGAGGAAATAAATATTCAACCGATAAAGCGCGCGTTTCGTAAAAAATAGGCGAGGTATAAAGTTACTCTGTTTTAACGGCTAGGTTCTAGGTTCTAGGTTTTAGCAGGTGCGTGGCTGACATAAAACGATATATCTGCAGTAAAGACAGTTTCTAAAGCCTGGTTCTTTACATCAATGGGGATAATAACCTCGCCGTTTTGTACCAATTCTGGATTGAATGTACTGGTAGCCGTAATAGTCCCGGTGGCCTTCTTTATATAAGCAACAGTCATACCTTTAGGTATCCATCGCATGCCGGTTGGGATGACTGAGTCTAATGCCATACCACCCGTCAATTCCGCTAATGAGCATAGGGCGCCGGCATTGATTGTGCCTATATGGTTGCGCACTCCCCAACGATCTTTCATTGACACCTGGCAGTATGCGGGTTTCAATGCGAGAACCTTAGGTTTGATTTTGCCGAAGAACGGCGCGCCGAAGCCGATTAACTTGTTGAAGATAAATCCACCCGCAGGCAGCTTACTAATGCGGAGGTATCGTTGATATATGGATGGCATGTGTTTGTTTCTTGGTAGTGGATGAAGAGTGGAGAAGGGTTTTTTGAATCCGAAGCGTCGATGTTAAGTACCTAATGTTTGATCTATTAAGTATGATGTCTGCTCGTCGTTAAAACACTATTGTAAATGATTAGAGTTAGTCGTCAAAACACCATCGATTCGTTAACCGGTGGATCTTTGGATAGAGAAGATAAAGCAAGCCTCTATTGTTATGCTTTGGGGGGAGAGATTCTGGCGTTTGATGCTCCTGTAGTCGCGCTATCAGCTTTTAGATTAGATGAAGGTGAATCTTCATCTGAGCTAGGCGCAAGCGGTAGAGCGAATTCAAAGGTTCTAGAGCAAACGAATCTGGAGTTTGAACAAGCCAAGGCGGTATTACGGTATGAAGGATGTGCGCCGTTTGCAGAGATTAATCGTGCCGTCAGGTGTTGGGAGTCAGGCAGCTTACTGCAGATTGATATTGATGGAGAGCCCATGTGTTGGGTGGATCTAGATAAAGCTGAAGTGCATCTCTTGAACGATCTATCGTTTGACGAACAACTTAATTTAGAGGTGATAACCGGCCCGGCATTGATTGCCTTAATGGCGCAAAACGGCGTATTTTGTTTGCACGCGGGTGCTGTCAGAACGCTTGCAGGCAATATTTTGTTCATAGCTGAATCGGGAGTGGGGAAATCAACTTTAAGCGCGGATGCGGGCGAGTCATGGGTGCAAATCGCTGATGATATTTCACCCTTATCAATGGATGAGGATGGATTCTATATTCTTCCTTTTCCGCAATTAAAGTTAGCACAAAACAAACCCGCCAACGGTATTCCTCAAAGTGACTGTAGTGTCGATATGATTATTCGTCTTTCGCGCCAAGAATCGAGCGATATTGTGATAACTCAATTGAAACCGATGGATAGCTTTTTGCAGCTGATTAAACATACTGTCGCCGCCAAGTTGTTTAATGGTCATCTGTTAGAAGAGCAGGCCGTTTTTGCGCAACAGCTCAGTTCATCAGTGCCAATGGTAGAAGTGGCCTACCCGCGTGACCTAACTAAGCTTGAAGATCTGCGGGGCGAAATCGCACGCTATTTGTCTGAGCGTTCGACACTATCGTAGTCAACTATGAGGGGCTGTTGGTAGAATATTACGGATTAGGGTGATTGGCTCCCATAAAATCATTTATTGAATATCAATCGCCGCAAACCACGAGCTGCACGCTTCACAAAGGCGATCAGAGTTGAGTCGGTCTGCATGCGTGCTTTGAGATACTTTGCATCAGGGAAAAAGGTTTCGCGAAGTAATTGAAGGCGGCTTGCCCAGCTGGGTAAGTGCTTTACGTCGTTAAGGAAAAATCGCCACTCTGGCAGATCTCGGTGCAGAAATATCTGACTGGGTTCATACGCTAAGGAGAGCTCGCCCATTTCTTTGATGACATCACCCGGGACTGTTGATTCAAATAGACGGCGACAAAGTGCAAGTGCATCTAAGGTGATGGCGGTAAGTTTTCGCTGTTTGGCAGATTCAAGTAATATCTGCCAATCGTCCTGCGTAAATGATTCAATCAGTATGTGGATGTCATACAACCAAATGAGTCTCTCTTCACGATGATGGTGACCCAAGCGATGCAAGCTTGAAATTAACAGGCTATCCACTGGGTGTGGAATCATTATTCGGTGATCGAGCCTATCGAGACTTTGTGCTCTTGCACATAAGTCATCCAGAGTTATTGTGGATGCCAGCACCTGGCGATTGTTGATCTTCCAATGTAGATCAATGTTCAAATATAACTGATTGCTAAGAGGTTTTACGAAAGTCTGTTGGTATGAAATAAATTTGCCTTGAATTGACAACAATTTTTCAAATCCCTGTTGCCTGAACACGCTTTCATATTCGGCCAACTGTGAGTAATCAATTAGGCAGTCACTGTCAGTCCGTGGTCGTAACCAAGGTTCTTGATAGATGGAGTACGCTAAGGCGGTGCCTTTAAACAATATCTGGCGGTTTAAGCCAGCCTCATAAAAAGCGCTGAATAGCTCGAGCAGTGCTTCTCGTTTGAATGCTTCGCCTGCGACCATATTGGCACGCCGAACAAGTAGTGATTGAGTTAAGTCCGATGCTGGCAGGGAGCTGTGCTCGAGCGCTAATATACCGATTCCGTGATAGTCTAAAATTTCGGCAGACATCAGCGTTAACAAGCCTTGATCTAACTGAGTATCATTTCCCGATACAAGCTGAGCGAGTTCGGTTAACTCAAAATCAGAGGGGCGCAGTGTTTCTTGCATGAAAGAATAAAAGTGGTGCTAAATTTCGTCGCGACAATACAGATTAAGTCGATTCTTTTTGAATTATCAGGTTTTGTTCAAGTAATTGCATGATTAGCTGAGCAAAGTCTCGGTCGACTACTGAGTATTCCATTTGATATTGTTCAGAAATTTGCTGCACGGCGCTCTCTAACGGGGTATGTGCTTCAATAGCCTTAATTAGGTTAGCGCCTATATGGTTCAGACCATAGTAAGACCCATTGGCCAGATTCAGTAACACAATCTCATCGTCTACCCGAGTAAGCGAAATACGGTCGTTAAGTTGATATGCAGTGCCAGAAATCATAATTTTAGAAAGCTATTTAAACACAACTATTCTACCCAATTTTTTTGCAGTTTAGTCTGCTTTCGGCTAGAATCGCGCTTCGCTCAAAGGCTCGTTATGATCTTTTGGACGAAACGCAAGGTTTTATGCGGGTTTAAGCGACTTTTGTTAGTCAAATTTAAACCAATTGCATACAACTTAACTCCTTGTTTCACTAGTTTGCGATTACTTATTTATCAATAAGTTAAGACCGTTCTAGGAAACTCATTAACCGTGAGGAGCTCATACATGAGACATTACGAAATTGTATATCTGGTGCACCCAGATCAAAGCGAACAGGTCAGTGCAATGGCCGATCGCTATAAAGGTGTGATTGAACAAGGCGGCGGTACTGTCCATCGCTATGAAGATTGGGGTCGACGCCAGCTGGCTTATCCTATCAATAAGATCCACAAAGCTCACTACATATTGATGAACGTAGAGCTTAATCAAGACACATTGAATGAAGTTGAGAATCTATTCCGCTTCAATGATGCCATTATCCGTAGCTTAGTTCTTAAAATGAAAGGCGCTGAAGTTGAATCTTCTATCATGATGAAAGAAGTTGAAGCTGAGCGTGTTCGAGACGAAGAACGCGAAGTTGCAAGAGCTGCTGAAGCTGAAGCAGAAGCTGAGCGCGCTGCGAAAAAAGCCAAAGAAGTTGCTGAAGCCACTGCTAAAGCAGAAGCAGAAGCCAAAGCTAAGGCGGAAGCAGAGCCTGACGGCCAGCCCGAAGAAGTAGAAGACCCTGAAGCAGCCGCAGAGTCCGAAGCAGCAGCAGAACCTGAAGCCGCAGAAGCGACTACTGACGCTGACGCGAAAGAATCAACCGAATCAGATAAGGAGGCTTAGTAATGAAAAGAAATGCACCCAAGAAAAAACGCGGTGGCTTTCGCCAGATGCGTCGACGCTTTTGCAAATTCACTGCAGAAGGCGCCACTCATATTGACTATAAAGACCTAGCAACATTGAAAGGCTTTGTCTCAGAGTCAGGTAAAATCATTCCTAGTCGTAATACAGGTACAGCTGCGCGTTTCCAACGCCAACTAGCAAGCGCCATTAAGAACGCTCGCTTTTTAGCTTTACTTCCTTACACTGACAGCCATAAATAGGGGAAAGTCATGCAAGTTATCCTATTAGAAAAAATCGTAAATCTAGGTAATCTAGGCGACATGGTAAATGTCAAAGCAGGTTACGCAAGAAATTACTTAGTACCACAAGGTTTAGCAACAGTTGCTACGGACGACAATAGGCAGAAGTTCGAAGGACGACGCTTAGAGTTGGAAAAAGCATCTGCTGACAAACTGCAATCGGCACAAGCACGTGCGAGTGAGCTTGAAGGTCAATCTGTTGAAATAGCTGGCCGCGCAAGTGATGAAGGTAAGCTGTTTGGTTCCGTCGGATTAGTTGAAATCTCTGAGGCATTCGCTGCCAAGGGGCTTGAAATTAATCGTTCAGAAATTCAATTACCGGAAGGCCCATTCAAAAACGTGGGCGAATATGAAGTTGCTGTATCAGTTCACAGCGAAGTCACATTCAATGTCAACGTAGCGGTCGTAGCCGACTAGTCACACCAGACATTGCCGAGCTAGTCTTGATGACTAATTCAAAAAAAAACGAAGCCTTGTGCTTCGTTTTTTTTGCCTAGAATTCGATATCGCTCAGCTGTGAACGTAGCGATAGTTTGTGGTAGAGTTACCGACCCGCTCCGTACTGACTAATTAGCGGCAATTAAATCGATATGCACGATCTCTAAGGGTTATTTTAAAGCATGGCAAACACTTCTCAAAACTTCAATTCCAAATCTACACGTGAAGAAGATGTGCTACGCCTTCCCCCGCAGGCTATTGAAGCGGAACAATCTATTCTAGGATCCATGATGCTGGATAATCGTGTGATCGATGAGATTAGTTCTGAGCTTGAATCACGAGATTTCTACCGGTCTGATCATCAGCTTATTTTTAATGAGATCATTAGTTTGGACAGTGGTGGAGATGCCGCAGACGTTGTTACTGTCTCTGAGTCTCTAGAGAACCTTGGTGAGCTGGAGAAGGCAGGGGGTCTTGCGTATTTAGGTACGCTCGCCAAGAATACGCCCAATACTGGCAATGTTAAATCCTACGCAAAGATTGTCCGTGAACGTGCGATTCTGCGCCGCCTGATAGAAAGCGCTAATGATATTATTCAAGCGGCTTATCAGCCTGAAGGCAAACGGCCTGAAGAAGTATTGGATTTTGCAGAACAAATGATTTTTGAGATTGCCAAAAATAATAATCAAGCTAAGGCAGGGTTTCGAAAAATTGATGTGTTGTTGGGCGAAGCCGTAGATAAAATTGAAGAGCTTTTCAAAACGAAGCAAACAGTAACCGGTGTGCCCACCGGGTTTGTTGATCTGGATAAGAAGACCAGCGGGCTTCAAGGTGGAGATTTAGTCATTGTGGCAGGACGCCCGTCTATGGGTAAAACGTCGTTCGCAATGAACCTGGTTGAGTACGCGGCTATTAATCAAAATTTGCCGGTTGCGGTATACAGTATGGAAATGCCTGGAACGCAACTGGCAACACGAATGTTGGCATCGTTGAGTCGCGTGAATTCTACTAAACTTAGAAGTGGTCAACTCGATAATGACGATTGGCCCAAGCTAACCTCGGCCATGGGCCTGCTTCAAGATAAAAGTATTTACATAGATGACACACCAGCACTGTCGCCACTTGAGGTTCGAACTCGAGCCCGACGATTAGCAGCGGAGCATGAGCATGGCTTGGGCATGATCATGGTTGATTACCTCCAACTCATGCGTGGCAGTGATGGTAATTCTGAGAATCGAACTCTAGAGATATCCAATATTACGCGTTCGTTGAAAGGCTTAGCTAAGGAGTTGGATTGCCCCGTGGTGGTTCTTTCACAGCTCAATCGGAGCTTGGAGCAACGACCTAACAAGCGCCCGGTGATGTCAGATTTACGTGAGTCAGGGGCGATTGAGCAGGATGCGGACGTCATTATGTTTATTTACCGCCATGAGGTTTATGAACCTGAGACGGATCAAAAAGGTTTGTCGGAAATTATTATTGGCAAGCAACGTAACGGTCCTATTGGCACAGTTAGGTTGGCATTCTTGGGCGAGTTTACTCGATTCGAAAATTACGCAGGTCCCAGCTTCAATAGTGATGAGCATTAACCATTCTTTTCGCTAACGTATTAGTAAAACTAGTTATATGGAAGTGGAGAAAATGACATCGTTTAATCGAGCCACTCATGTGTTTATTGATAGAGCGGCCATGACTCACAATCTGCAGCGAGTGCGGGAGTTGATTCCTCATGCGCAGGTGATGGCGGTGATTAAGGCTGATGGTTATGGTCACTCAATGGAAGAGGCAGCAAAGGCGCTGGTCAACGCGGATGAATTTGGTGTGAGCAGCCTCGATGATGTTGAACGGCTACGTGAGTTGTCATTGAATAAACCTATTACGTTGCTATCGGCATCATTGAATGCAGACGAATATTCATTGTGTGCACGGGATAACATCCGACCCACCATCTATGATTGGCAACAAGTTGACGATTTAGAACATCTCGTGCTTACTAAGCCGTTGAATGTGTGGCTGAAAGTGGATACTGGGATGGGACGCCTAGGCTTTCCCACGCATGAAGTCCCTCTGGTCTTGGCGCGGTTGAAAGCCGCCAATGGGGTGTCAGAAATCAGTCTTATGACGCATTTGGCGAATGCGGATACCCCAGCTGACCCAGTAAACATCAAGCAATTAGAGGAGTTTGCGCAAATAGGAAAACTGGATGAGTTTCATCAAATGAGTGCTTTGAACTCGGCCGGTATTGTTGGCTTCAGTCATCATGATTACCAAATGGTACGGCCTGGTCTAATGCTCTATGGAATTTCGCCTCAGCCGGAACAGTCAGCTCAAGAATTAGGTCTTCGGCCAGCAATGAGTTTTCATAGTGAGCTCATATCAGTCAAGCAAATGTCTAAAGGAAGTTCAATCGGTTATGGCGGCACTTATGAATTAACAAAAGATTCGGTGATCGGAATTGTGGCTTGTGGTTATGGTGATGGATACCCTCGGCATGCACCTTCCGGCACGCCAGTGTTGGTGCAAGGTCAGAAGGCCGAGTTAGTCGGGCGAGTCTCCATGGATATGCTGGCTGTGGACTTAAAGGGCATTGATGCAGCCGTAGGGCAGAGAGTTGAATTGTGGGGCCGCGACAATCCTATAGAACAAATAGCATCCTTGGCATCTACAATTCCTTATGAACTCACATGTTCGATCACCGGTCGAGTCGAGCGCATTTTCGTATAAACGCAGGGGGTTAACGCCCAGTCTTGCGGTTGTGATTGTTGGATTAATTTAGCTTTCAAGGAAATATTGATACTGTATAAGTATACAGCTATACTGTGTGAATCCAATAATCAATGTTTTCAATAATGTGGCTAAAGTAAAAACTGTATACAGCTGTGGGAATTGCGGCGCGCAATTCCCTAAATGGGCGGGTCAGTGTCAAGACTGTGGTGATTGGAATACCCTCACGGAAGAGGCCGCACCAATCAAAGTGGCCGCAAACCCAAAAGCAGCACGTTTTGCCGGCTTCGCCCCACAGGCTGACGTGCAAAGATTACAATCTGTCTCTGTGCGTGGCACGCCTAGAGTGTCCAGTGGTTTGAGCGAATTGGATCGTGTGCTGGGTGGCGGCTTGGTGCCTGGCTCGGTCATATTGCTAGGCGGTGATCCTGGAATAGGTAAATCAACACTCATTTTGCAAAGCCTTGCGATGTTGAGCACGGACAAGAAGACTCTCTACGTTACGGGGGAAGAGTCTGCTGAGCAAATAGCGCTGAGAGCGGGCAGGTTGGGCGTTCAAGATGCGGATCTAGATTTGCTGGCGGATAATCAATTAGAAACCATTCTCGACATCGCTGTAGCCCATAAACCGGATGTGATGGTTATGGATTCTATTCAAACGCTGTATACGGATACACTTCAATCGGCGCCGGGTAGTGTGGCGCAAGTGCGTGAAACGGCTAGTCGCTTGGTTCGATACGGTAAGCAGACGGGCACAATCATCATTTTAGTTGGGCATGTAACCAAAGAGGGCGCGTTGGCTGGCCCTCGTGTGTTGGAGCATATGGTCGATACCGTTTTGTATTTCGAAGGAGAGCAAAACAGTAGCTTTCGTTTAATACGCGCAATAAAAAATCGCTTCGGGGCAGTTAACGAGATTGGCGTATTTGCCATGACTGATACAGGCCTTAAGGAGGTGACTAATCCGTCGGCTATGTTCATTAAACGAACGCAAAAGGATGCGACGGGGAGTGTGGTGTTGGTTTCCCAAGAGGGGACTAGGCCATTATTAGTGGAGGTTCAATCCTTGGTCGATCAGAGCTCCTTGGCCAACCCACGCAGGGTTACCGTTGGGCTAGACAGTCAGCGATTGGCAATGCTCTTGGCGGTGGTAAATAGGCATGCTGGTTTATCACTCTATGATCAAGACGTATTCGTAAATGTAATTGGGGGCGTTAAAGTTCACGAGCCGGCAGCTGATTTAGCAATAATGATGTCGGTGGTATCAAGCTTTAAGAATAGGGCATTGAATAGCGATTTGGCGGTATTTGGTGAGGTTGGTCTAACCGGTGAAATCCGGCCTGTGCAACGTGGTGCGGATCGAATTAGAGAGGTTGAAAAGCTCGGTTTCAAAACACTTATCATGCCGAAAGGTAATTTGTCAGGGATAAAGTCCAACAAGCTTAACATCATCGCGGTATCCACCTTAGAAGAAGCTGTGCGCCACGCATTCGATTGAAAATCAACTCTTCAGCTATTGAGTCAACTTGGCTAAGCTAATAGCATGATGTCTGAATTAATTGTTTCTGATGTCCACATTGTTTGGACTCTTCAATTTGCAATGCAGGGTAATATTCATAGTGAAGCCTAAGCTGATTTTAATTTGTTCCGTCTTTTTATTGAGCACGGTGTGGCGCCCAATTGAAGCACAAACCCTTGCTCCCATTCCTTCCTCATCTGTTAATGCTATTTCCGTTGAGGTAATCGCTCTATTTAACGATAAGGCCATGTTGTCGATAAATAGCGGACGTGGAAAGATAATTAACGCTGGTGATGAGTTAAAGGGAGTTAAGTTGCTGGAGTCTAATACTGAAAGGGCTGTTATTGAAATAGCAGGTAAGCGTGAAACAATTACGTTAAATAGCGCCGCCGTCTTGTCTAGTTCATTGGCCAGTGCACCGGCCCAAGCGGGCAATACTGAAGCGCTATTGTTCAGCGATAGTAGCGG
>CAJQNY010000252.1 GCA_905479805.1 uncultured Arenicella sp. | reverse complement strand
TAACGCCATTGATTCATGGCATGACCTTATTGGTGTGTCGGCGGGTGACCGGCCACTGTTTCAGGCAAATCAACTTCAGCTCCTATATCTTGAGAATGGCCCTGAAATAAACTCCAAAAGAATTGTGGAACGGACTTCAGGTCTCAGTGATTTACAAGTACACCTCGGTTACCAATTCAAACAGGCATTTTCAGTTCAGTCTGCCGTCTATCTAAGGCTTAACTTGCCTGCTGGTAAAACACAGTCAGCAATAGGTTCTGAGAAAACGGACGTAAGTGTGAGTGTCGCACTAGCGCCACTTGAATCTAAGGCTTTGTCTTGGCATGCCAACTTCGGCTATTTATTGATTGGTGATGAGCGGCTCTTCCAGATCAAAACAAAATCAGGTGCTTGGTTCTCATCACTGGGCGCTCATTGGCAAATGAATCAGCGTTGGCGCCTGAGCACACAGTTGGACAGTCATGGAGCTGTCTTTGGCAGCGATATCCCAGAGTTGAATCAAAGTGCGTGGCAATTGGGTCTGGGTGCTCAATACAATACCGAGAAGAGCGGTGCTTTTCAGCTCTATTTCACTGAGGATCTTAGTGTGAATCGTGCGGCAGATTTTTCGATTGGTCTAAACTGGGCTAGTAAATATTAGCGATGACCTAAGGCCTAAAGGCTGTAGCAAGAGCGTGACAATTGTTTTACCCTAGCAGCGGGTGAAACGAGTATTGGATACAAACGCGGGCGCTGCCCAGCTAGCCAAAATCGTTTCAGGGTAAATAAGAGAAAAGGGTTAAATTAAGATGCTTAATGTGAGAAAAAATATACTAATCGTATTTGGGTTACTGCTACCAACGAGTGGGTTTGCGCAGGATTCTGAAATTACTATATCAATTAAAACCTTTGGTGACTGGGTGGTGCGGTGTGAGCAGGAGCAAGGCAGCGAAAAGTCTTGTGTAATGACGTCACAGAGCATAGATGAATCATCGGGCCAACGTATTATGCAAGTCAATGTGGCAAAAGTAGAGAAGGCCACGCAAATGACTATTTTACTGCCTCTAGGTGTCTACCTGCCCGCAAATCCAGTTTTGCAAGTAGAAGAGTTTGATCCTCACGTATTGGAAGTTTCTTTTTGTTCGCGCGAAGGCTGTTATGTCAATATGGGTTTGAACCAAACTTTGTTGGATCTCCTGCGAAAAAAGGAAAACGCTACACTAACCATGGAGTTAGTAGCTGGTCAGAAGGCCAAGGTGCCGTTTACCTTAAACGGGTTTTTAGATGCTTATAGAGCTCTATGAGAATGTTATTCCTTTTTGCTCCCAATTTTAGGTTCTGACCCGTTTTTTAAACGATCCATATTGTCGCGATGACCTTTGAATAGAAACGCGACGATGAAAATGACTGCGCCAACCAATTGCAATTGGGAGGCTTGGTCAAAAATTACGAAGCTGCTTAGCGCCGTAATGGCGCTTGCCATCAAGGCCGCTAATGATGAGTATCGAGTTATTGCAGCGGTTAACATCCAGACTCCACCAAACACCAATGCAAGCTTAAGGTTTAGCGCGATAAACACACCAATCGCAGTTGCCACGCCTTTGCCGCCTTTGAATCCAAAGAAAACAGGGTAGAGATGGCCCATAAATGCGGCGATAGCCACGAGTGCCACAATGCTATTGGGCTGCTCATAATGTATCGCAAGGAGGACAGGAATCACGCCTTTTACCAGATCGCCGACAAGCGTTAACGCTGCGGCAAACTTATTGCCAGATCGCAACACATTGGTTGCACCAGGGTTGCCACTGCCAGACTCACGCGGGTCACCCAGCTTGAATAGTTTAGAAACTAAAATTGCACTCGAGATAGAGCCAATTGAATAGCCAAGCAAAGGCCAAGTGAAATAGGCGATTATGGGTGTCATAGTAGTCAATGCAGTACTCGCTCGATTGAGAGTTTAGATGGTTTAGAGGGTTTAGTGAGTTTTATTTTAAGTGCGCTATGATACAGTCAAATTAATAGTTTACCGAACCAAAAGCAGCAATCGTATGGATATTATCTTTATACACGGCTTAAAGTGCCAGTGCCTTATTGGGGTATGGGCGTGGGAAAAAAAGGTTGCTCAAACCTTGGTCCTGGATATTGATATAGCGGCCGACATCGCGGCTGCGGCTGCTTCAGATGATCTAAAAGACGCTATTGATTACCAAGCTATCTCAACGCGAGTGATGGACTACGCCAAAGAGAATCAGTTTGACCTCATTGAAACGTTAGTTGCGCGTCTGGCGGATCTTATCCTGGCCGAGTTTGGGGTTCCTTGGGTGCGCATTCGTCTCGACAAAGGCCAAGCGGTAAAAGGCGTTAAGCACGTGGGCGTGCAAATTGAGCGCGGACAACGTCCGACAGGCTAAAGCCAAGTTATAACAACAGGAAATAATTATGTTAACGCTTCACCATTTAGAATATTCACAATCCTATCGAGTGCTTTGGTTGCTTGAAGAGCTGGGAGTAGATTATGAACTCAAATTATATAACCGTGATCCAGAAACGCGGCTAGCGCCTGCAAACTATAAAGCGGTGTCGCCGTTGGGCACATCGCCCGTGATTACCGATGGTGATCTGAACTTAGCGGAAACAAGCGCTATATTTGATTACATCTTAGATCAAAACCCTGAATCGTTATTGCGACCGATCGCAAATTCCGCGGCGAGAACTGACTACTTATTCTGGTTTCATGCTTCGCAGGGTTCGCTAATGCCGATGATGTTAATGAGCATCGTATTTCAAATGCTGGAAACTCGAACTCCTGGCCTAATCAGGCCGCTAATTAAAATGGTGCTTGGTAAGGCGTCTAGCGCCATGGTTAAACCAAGAGTAAAATTGCTGTTAGAAAAAGCTGAAGCCGATTTAGAAGCTACCGGTTGGTTTGCAGGTGATTCACTGACC
>CAJQNY010000251.1 GCA_905479805.1 uncultured Arenicella sp. | reverse complement strand
ATTCAATTTATCAGTCCATGTGCATTATACGTATTTTAAATCTGGTGTGCGTTTTTAAGGAAATTGACTGATTGAGGCATCTATTTACCAAGTTTTCCTGAATAAAGCCCAAATATTTATTAACAAAAATTGCGCAATGTTGTATGTTATCGGTTATAAATAACATTAATAACAATAATTTAAGCGCGTTTCTTGCCAAGTTTGCTTAGCTATTCGTTGATTCGAGTTGGACAGCTGTACGCTCTCGTCTCTCCGAAATTCCACAGGCTTGGGTAATTCACTCTGTGCGCAGAAACTATATATGTTCGCTAATAGGGTTGGCTCAGTATCTAATCCACTCTAATCGTCGCTTTACCTATGTTTGAAAATAAAAATAATCGAATTTGCCAGGCGTTCACATTGGCGATTTCCTGTGAATTAACCAGGGGAAAATATGCATCCTAAAGTAATGGTCATTGATGATAGCAATACAATCAGAATGACAGCCGAAACGATCCTTAAAAAAGAAGGTTATGAGGTCTTTACGGCGACTAATGGTTTTGAAGCTATGTCAGTCATCACCGATACCAAGCCGGATATAATATTCGTCGATATCATGATGCCGAGGCTGGATGGGTATCAAACCTGCAAGTTAATCAAGAACAATAGTTACTTTCGCGATACTCCAGTGATTATGTTATCCAGCAAAGACAGTTTGTTTGATCGAGCTCGGGGGCGTATTGCAGGGTCAGAACAGCATATTAATAAACCTTTTACTAAGAGCGAATTGTTGAACGCCATAACGCGGTACGTTTGATTAACCACGGGAACATAAGCATGCAAAATAAAAGTATTCTAGTGATTGATGACTCGATGACAGATTTTCTGTATGTCAAAAATATCTTGGTCGGCAGCGGTTATGAAGTAAATCATGCCCAGTCAGGGCAGGATGGGATCGAAGCCGCGAAAAAACTGCAACCGGATTGCGTTTTGATGGACGTCGTGATGCCGGAAATGAACGGGTTTCAGGCAACAAGAGCTTTATCTAGAGAAGTAACCACGGCCGATATTCCGGTCATTATGTTAAGTTCTAAATCACAGAAGACAGATCGAGTCTGGGCGCAGAGACAAGGCGCAAAAGATTATTTAGTCAAGCCTGCGGACCCTAAGTTGCTATTGGTCAAATTGCAGTCTGTATTAGCTGGTTAACCTTCGAATATTGCCTATATTATGTCTGAGAACTCACCATTTTCTCTTTTAGAAGAGCTCCGCGATGACGCTAAGGCATTAGCCGCTCAAGGCTTAAGCTATTCAACCCAATCTGCGGGGATCAAAAATATTGCCTTTGTGGTGAATGACTTATATTTTTACTGTGAAGCAGAACACGTTAAAGAAGTTTCGGTGTGTGAGAACCTGATGTTAGTACCTCAAACAAAAGCATGGATGAGGGGGCTAATCAATTCCAAAGGTGTGCTCTATTCTGTGAGTGATCTATCTTTGCTTGCTGGCTTTGGGCGGCCCACGCCCGCGAACAAAGGCCATCTGCTTCTTATTAATGATGACTCGAGTCAGAGCTCGTTATTGGTGAATAGAGTAGTAGGTTTTCGCTATTTTGAAGAGTCGCAAAAATTGACAGAAGTCGAATCAAAGCAGGAAAAACTAGATGGGCTGAGTGCATATGTCGACTCTGGGTACCATGCGGAAGGGCGCGATTGGTTCAACTTAAATGTAACCCAGTTGCTTTCTTCAGAGCAATTTAGAGAAATTCAATAAATTAATAGAAGGTCTTATTCGAAAAGGCCCAAATGAAAAACATTAGCTGCTTTGAGCAGCATCCGCAAAAAACAAAGGTGGAATTAAATGAATGACAAGCGCAGTGAATTAGATGAGCTATTAAAAGATAGTCAAAACGCGTTCGAAGATGACGGGGCTTTTGATGTTCAGGCTGATATTGAAGACGATTTAGAAATCGTAACGCCTGCAGGGTCAGCCGGAAACGAAATGGTGTGGTTATATTTAGGTCTCGGTGCCTTATTGCTTGCCGTGTTATTGCGCGTTTTGCTAAGTCCTGTCTTAGATGTACAGCGTGATAGGGCTCAGGTCGTTGGTGATATCGCAAGGCAGGTAGATATAACCAATACTGCAGCAGCGCAAACTCTATCTGCAAATGGCAGTTTCGGTGCATTGGAAGATAGCCTCAGTGACTTAGATTCGAAATTTAGTCAATTGCTCTTACCAGAAGGGTTTAGCCAACAAGCAGCGGGCAAACTCTTTGGAAATGGTGCAAGCAGTACCGCTGCAAGTGCGCAATGGGATCAATATCGCGGAGCGGCAGAGCAATTGATCGGTGAAGGTAGTGGTGTCATCGCATTTAAAGATAAATTAACTAAAGTGAGCGCTGATATTAATATCACAACGGGCGATACCATCGCTTTTGTTGATGCGGTTGCTAAAGAAGGTAGGAGCCGTCGAAATGACAAAGATAGGTACCTGTTTTTAACTTCTGAAGCTGCAAATTTGAATGGTATTTTGGGTCGTTTGGCGCAAGGTATGACGAATTACCTGTCGCCTAATGTGAATCTGCAAAACCTGTCTGATAGACAGAACACATTGATTCTGAGACTAAAGGATACTCTAACGCGAATCACAGGTAACGCCGCTGCGGTGGTCGCTACCGCTGCCGAGCCGCTACAGTTAAAGTTAGATTCGATTGAATCGGGACTTTCTGAAGTCGCTGATAATTCACAAGCCGTTAGCCGGTCACGAATTGCCGTGCAGGAAATGCGTGCCCAAGCGCCGGAATTGAACGCAGCGCTTAGTGCAGCTGCTAATCAATCAGCCTCTTTGCAAACGATGAGCTTGGTCAATAACTTTTTGCCGTTGCTGCTTTTTGTCTTAGGATTGTTTTCTCTTTGGCGCTTCTTCAAATCCCAAGGCCGGGATTTGGTTGAAAGTGAAGGTACATTGTCCGATGCTCTAGCGGACCAACAAGAATCTATTCTAAAGTTGTTGGATGAGATGAGTGCTTTGGCAGACGGTGACTTAACTGTAGAAGCAGAGGTGACTGACCAAATTACTGGGGCGATTGCTGACTCGGTAAATTTTGCGGTAATCGAAATGCGTGAGTTGGTTGGGCAAATTAACCGGGCCTCTGTTGAGGTGGCTAATGAATCCGAGCTAGCAGTGAACAATGCGCAATCGGTATCCCAGTCCAATATGCAACAAGCGGATCAGATTACCAGTGCGGCAAGTGAAATGCAGCGGGTGACTACCAGTATGCGAGAAATGTCAGACCAAGCGAAAAGCTCGTTTGTGATGGCGACTGAATCTATGCAGGCGGCCAATCAAGGGGCACAAGCGGTACGCGATACGATCACCGGAATGGATGATATGCGTGAGCAGATTCAAGACACATCAAAACGAATCAAACGACTGGGTGAAAGCTCACAGCGAATTGGTGACATTGTTGCGTTGATTGATGACATTGCAGAACAAACAAATATTTTGTCACTTAACGCAGCGATTCAGGCATCGATGGCTGGTGAAGCTGGACGAGGCTTTGCGGTAGTGTCAGATGAAGTCCAGAGTTTGGCTGAACGATCCACCGAAGCAACTAAGAAAATAGCCGAGTTGGTTACCACAATTCAAAACGATACAAACGACGCTGTGGCGTCGATGGAAAAAGCAACGCAGCAAGTGATAAGTGGAACAAAGGTTGCTGATACTGCAGGTGATGCACTTGCCGAAATTGAAAACGTGTCTTCGCGGCTTTCATCGCTGATTGAGGTGATTTCTTCTAAGTCTGGGGAGCAGGCTCAAATCGTAACCAGTGTGGCTGAAAAAGTAACCTTGGTGAGCGATTCGTCGGCTGATACATCACGAAAGGCTCAGGATTCTGCGAACTCGATTGCGAAGCTCTTGGAGCTTGCAAAAGAACTAGAGACGTCAGTTTCTAGATTTAAGTTACCTGCGAGCTAAAGCTTTAATAGATTCGTCATGATTTTAATAATTAAAACTAATTCTGGAATAGATTAATGTCAGCGTATTCCCCAATAGATCGTGAAACCCTTAGATGGGTAAAAACCGAGGTAGGGACTACCATTACGGAAGCTCGTGAGTGTTTACAGAGTTTTGTAATTTCTGAAGAACCGGAGCCATTGCATGAGCTGTCTAATCATTTGCATCAGATCGTAGGATCTTTGCAAATGCTTGAGTTGAAGTCATTAACAGCGTTAATGTCAGAAAGTGAAATGTTGCTGGAGGGTTTTCTTGAGCAAGACTCATCCGTCGGAAAGTCATCATTTATTGTTCTGATTGAAACTTCGTTTTCTGTACTGGAAACTTCCCTGCAAAACCTTGAAGATGGAGAAGCTGAGAACCTAATTGAAACAGTTGAATTGATTAACCAAATTCGATCGGTTCGAGGCCTAGATGCGGTGGAAATTTCCGCATTATTTTCTCCGATGATCGAAGTTTTTCCTGAAGACGAACAGAAGAAAGCTCTCAGCGACGAAGATTATAAAATGCGCTCTGCCGCGTTGCGAATTGCTTTCCAATCTTCATTATTGAATTGGTTGCGAAGTGGTGATGATGCGGCTATCAGCCGAATTCGATTGATCACAGATAAATTATTTGAAATGAGCGCGTTTGGCGCCGTCGCTCGCTTGTGGTGGGTGGCGACAGCCTATGTTGACTATCTAAAACACAACGACATTCAAAATCGATCCACGCATGGACGAATTTTTAGAAATTTTGATGACTTGCTTAGAAACCTTGAAGAGCATGGAGAGTCAGCGCTGGTTCGAAATCCACGTGATGAGCTCATTAAAATCATGTTGTTTTACACCGGCAGCGGCGAAACGCGTACAGAGCGGATGGATGAAATAGTAGAGGCATTTAAACTTTATGACTATTTCCCAGAGTTGCGTGGTCTGCGCGATAGCTATGATCACAAAGAAATTAAGCGCCAACTCGCCTTGATGAATGAATCACAAGGGTTGCCCTTACCGCTTATACGTCAGCTGGTGACATCGTTTTTCGAAGATGAGCAAACCGATAGTAGCGTTCTTGCGGAAATTAAGGAGCAAATGTCATTAGTCTCAAACGCTTTTGAGTCGGCCGATATTGAAGTGGCTACACCTCTGGTAGGTCAAACACTAGAAGTTGTTACTGGGATGCGTAATGGCTCGGTCGATGTAAATGAAGAAACGGGCTTCCACTTAGCCGCAGCTATCCTATTTGTAGAGAGCAGTGTGAATGGTCTCGCGGGAGTGGACCAACATTGGGTGCAGAATGCTTTGTTAAAAACTAAGGCTTTGCAAGCAATAAACAATCACGAGCAGTTGACGGGAGATTTGGACGGATCTTCATTGACCGGAAGCGAGCGACAAGCTTTGTTAGATGTTGTTGGCGCCGAAGTTGAAGAAAACCTCAAAGATATTGAGACTAATCTTGAGGACTTTTCACGTCAGCTTGATAAGCCTGAATTGATTGCAGGTATTGGTCAAAAGATTCGCCAAATTAGAGGGGCGCTTCAAGTTCTTGGCGAACAAAAAATTGGGCTTTTGTTGCAACTTACTGAAGAGCAGTTTAGTGCTCTAGAGAATAGAGATACGGCGGCGACTCCGGTGCTGGTTGAGGCGCTTGCAGTTTCTGTTGGTACCATGGAAGAGTATGTGCGTGGTTTGCAGTCCGGGCGGCGTGGCATGGATTATCTTTTGGACCGATCCATCACAGACCTTGAAGTTGCGATTGGTAAAAAAGTATCCAGAGCAGATGTTGAAGGATTGTTGGATGGTTCCTCAGACGCGCTTTTTACTTGGTTGGGCGAACAATCAGATTTCGAGCTATTTACCACGCTCAAGTCAAGGTTGCGTGATCTACTGACGCTTTCAAGGAAGACAGGCCTGCGTGAAGTGGAAGACTTGGTCAAAGAGCAAAACCGGTTGATCGATGTTATCTCGCAAGAGCCGGCATTCCTGACTGACAATATAACGAATAATTTACAGACCAATATGGCCAATATAGCGGGTCAAATTATTCAGCTTTATGGCACGGAAGATACGCCCGAAGAATTGGCTTCTGAAACCCCTATCGACATCTCTCAGGATGAACGGGTAGAGGAGTCCGCAACACAAATCCATGACGATATGGATATTGAAGAGCTTGAGAATGAGCTGGGCGAGGAAATAACTCTGCCAAGTGACGAACAGATTAGCTCGACTGAAATAGGCAAGCAGCATGCGGCTGCTCATCAACAAGACTCTGACGTAGATGAGGCTATTTTTGAGGTATTTATCGAAGAGAGTTCGGAGATATTAACGCAAGCATTTCAATTGCAAGTTGCGTGTAGTCAAGATAAGAAAGATCGACAATCGGTCAGGGAGCTGCGACGTTCGTTTCACACATTGAAAGGAAGTGCTCGCATGGTTGGTTTAAACAATATTGGCGAAGTTGCATGGCTTGGCGAATCATTGTTTAACTATATATTGGATACGGAAAAACCGTTGACGGGTTCAATTTTGGGATTCTCTAATGATGCTCTAAATGAGATTTCACAACATTTAGACAGTAGATATGCGAAGCAAAATGAAATTGACATAGAAGCCTGGGGAGCCAAAACTGAAGAAGTCGAACTTGAAGAAGTTCAAATTGAAGAAGTTCAAATTGAAGCAGAGTCGATTGCTAGCGAAGAGTTAGCTCTCGCTACTGCCGAGGATGAGATAGTTGAAGATGTGTCGGGTATTATTTCTATTGGTGACGTCGAGGAGCAAGAACATTCAATTGTTGAAAATGTGACTTTTCTGGATGACCCGGTTGAGGGCGAACCTGCAGTTGATGAAGCTTTGGATTTTCCAATGTCTGGCGAGCTTAGTTTTGATGAAAATGAATTGTCAGGTCGAGAATCATTAGGCGATATTGAACCGGCGACCATTTCGTTTTCTGTGATCGATGATGCGCAAATGCGCGAGGTTTTTGCACAAGAGGCACGCACCAATTTAAGTGTTATGAGTGATGCCTTATCGAAGGACCCGTTGTTAGTGGAAGACGATGACTCGTTATCAATTGCGATTCACACTCTTCTCGGAAATGCTCGAACACTTGGTTTTGATCGTGTGGCTGATGCATTCTCGAAGGCTGAAAACCTTTGCTTAATGAAGCAAGAATCTATCAGCGAAGTTAATGAATTAGAAAGAGGCTCCTTGAGTGGCCTGCTAACAGCGATGCACAATTTCGTGTCTTCTGAGAAAACATCTTCACCTTACTTTACCGTTGATCAGGAAGAATGGGACTCAGTATCAAAAATGCTAGAGGCCGCGGGCAAACAAGCATCTATTGTGGTCCCGAACTCAACTACTGAGATAGACGCTGAGATAGACGGTTTAGCTGACGATGACGTCATAGAAATGGAGTTTGATGAGTCGATCTTTAGCTCTCCTGCCGTATCTATTGATTCGAACTCCAATGAGATAGACCTAATAGAATTTGAAGTGCTGGATGAAGAAGATAGTTTGTTAGAGCTTACACCGAGCACTGATAGTTCAGATGATTCGCTAGATCTCGATAGCGTAGGCGACGATGACATAGATGCCATGGCAAGAGTGTCAGCCGTATTTGAAGATCTTGATTCTATAGATGATCTGATAAGCGACGAAAATACTTCTAAGCCCGATGTTTTGGAAGTAGCTCTACCTGATGATGAGTTAGATAGTTTCGAATATTCCCTTAGTTCAATGCAGGATGGTGAGTCCGCTATTGAACCAGAGGTATTGGAGTTGATTGAGGAAGTAGATGATAAAGACACTTCGGGCAGCGACAGCGACTTGGAAGTTTCTTTTGAACATTCTCAGGTTGAAGAGAGTATCGAACTTGAACCATCTTATGATGCGATTGCGCCAGATGAGTTAGAGTTATCCGAGGAAGGGCTTGTAGACAGTTCCATTGAAGGTCCAGTTACAATTCCGCAAGAACAGGAGTTGGAAGTTTTTGATACACCCGTCTCTGTTAGTCTGATACCTGACGAACTTACTGATTTAATAGAAGACGATCTATTGGATATTACCGATGCCATGGATTTAACGGCTGAGGTCGAATTAGAGTCATCTGAAGTAAATGAGAAAGATGACCTTCAAGCTGAACATGCGCCAAGCCCTGAAGAGCATGTTGCTTATGATTTTGGTGAATCAGAGCCCACTGCTGAATCGGAATTCACCGCTGAAGCAGTTTCTATTGAGTCAGAACCCATTGATGAACAGCTAGAAGATGTTCAAGTAAGCGTTGACTCTAATGAGGGTGAGAGCACCCTGTCAGCTGAGCCTGAGCCTGAGCCTGAGCCTGAGCCTGAGCCTGAGCCTGAGCCTGAGCCTGA
>CAJQNY010000250.1 GCA_905479805.1 uncultured Arenicella sp. | reverse complement strand
TTCTCGACCAGAGTTCTGCTTGCCGTTATTCTGATGGGTGCTTGTCTAAGCTATTTTAACCTTCCCGATGCCCATTGGCACGCTGCAGACCTTAGAGAAAGGGTAGGGCGATTGTCGTTACTGGTGATCGCCGGTGGATTTAGCTACTTGATTAGTTTGTCGCTGCTGGGTATCCGGCCTAAACAATTGCTGCTGGGTAAGTAATTGCTGATGACTATCGAAATTGGCCATAGTTCAAAGTTGTTTGATCTAAACGAAGCTCGCGAGCATTTGCCATTAATCATCGCAATCACACAGGGTCATCAAAGTGAACTTGCACCAATACAGGCACGGCTCAACCGGATGCTATCCAATGACCCTAGGCGACCAATTATTGAGCGAGACTACGAAGCTGTGGTTGCTCGGTGGCGTGTAAAAATAGAGAATATTGGCGTTGCGGTCAAAGGTCTATGGCTGGTCGAGTTTGATGTTGGGGAGGCGGTATTGAGCTGGCGATTTCCCGAATTGTCGATAAATTATGTGCGATTAAACGAACAAAGTTTTGCAAGTCGAATCAAACTAAAGGATTATATTGAGCAATACGATCCAGATTGGGCTTAACTTTGTATTTGATGGGTTTTCGATCGGTTTTTAATTAGTTTTCAGGTTGGTTTTCTAGATGCAATTCGAATTGATTCGCGGTATTTCACAACTCAGCAGTAAGCATGCGCCGAGCGTGGTTTCTATTGGGAATTACGATGGCGTTCACCTCGGGCATCAACAGGTTATCCGAACTCTTTTGGAGCAAAGCGCCAAGCTTAATGCTGTACCGACTATTGTTACTTTTGAACCTTTAGCGAAAGAGTTCTTTATCCCAGATTCAGTCGTGCGTCTCAGCTCTTTAGAACAGAAGGCTCAACATCTATTTGAACTTGGTATCGAGAGAGTGCTGTGTATTGATTTTACCCAGGATTTTACTCAATATTCTCCGGACCAGTTCATTCATGAGGTTTTGCTTGATGGTCTAGGTACTCAGTTTTTGAGCGTTGGTGATGATTTTCGTTTTGGAAAAAATAGAACGGGAGATTTTTCTCTGTTAAAGACCTATGGGGCTGAGCATGGTTTTAGCGTTAAATCCCACGAGACCTTCGAAATAGACGGTGAGCGTGTGAGCAGTGGCCGAGTTCGTGTCGCGCTCGATAATAGTGATTTTCAGCTTGCGGCGGAACTGCTTGGGCGCGCTTATACTATTAACGGTGAGGTGTCTAAGGGGCAGCAAATGGGCCGGACCATAGGTTTCCCCACGGCGAATATCATTTTGCCTGCTGTGAAATTTGCATTACAAGGGGTGTATGTGGTCAGTGCTGAGCTGCCTGATGGTGAGATTGTAGATGGTGTCGCGAACATTGGAAATCGTCCGACGGTTGATGGGAAGCAACATAGGTTAGAAGTACATTTGTTTGATTTTTCTAAGGATTTGTATAATCAAAATTTGGAAGTTCGATTCCACCATAAAATTCGCGATGAGCAAAAGTTCGATTCTTTTGATCAACTTAAGAAACAAATTCAACAGGATGCGGACCAGGCTAGGCATTATTTTCTGAATCTTGGGAAATAAACCTAAATAATCGTCAAATGTGGCGTCTTTGTTCAAACAACGGATTGGTTAGCAAGCCTAAGTAACTTAAAATAAGCGCTGACTATAATTTGAGAGTATAGGGTTAATAGTTTTAGCCCACGTGAGTAATTAATTCTATGAGTAATGACAAGCCGGGCAGTCAATATAAAGCCACGATAAATTTGCCTCAAACTAATTTTCCGATGAAGGCGGGCTTGCCACAACGGGAACCTAAAACTCTCAAAAAGTGGCAAGATTTAGATTGTTATCATTCCTTGCAAGCACAACGCTCTGACGCGCCTGTGTATGTCTTGCATGACGGCCCTCCATACGCAAATGGAAATATTCATACCGGTCATGCTATGCAAAAGATCCTTAAAGACATGATCATTAAGTCTCGGAATCTCTCAGGTATGCGTGTGCCCTATATCCCCGGCTGGGATTGTCATGGCCTGCCGATAGAAATTCAGGTTGAAAAGAAACACGGCAAGGCGGGCCAAAAAATAGATAAGAAGACCTTTCGCCAGAAATGCAGAGAATACGCTGCACGACAAGTAGAAGGGCAAAAAGCTGATTTTATTCGCTTGGGGATCCAGGGAGATTGGGAAAATCCCTATCTCACGATGGATTTCAAAACCGAGGCCGATACCGTACGGAGCTTGGCGAAGATCGTCGATGCAGGACACCTGTATCATGGGCTCATGCCTGTTTATTGGTGCCCCGCTTGTGGTTCTGCGCTGGCAGAAGCTGAGGTCGAATACCAAGATAAGGTATCGCCTTCAATCGATGTAAAGTTTTATGTGAAAGATGAAGCAGAGTTTGCTTCTAGATTGGGAGTTAACGCTGAAGAGTTGAGATCTCCCAGCGTTGTTATTTGGACAACTACGCCTTGGACTCTTCCTGCGAACGAAGCGGTAGCACTTCACCCAGAATTGGACTACGTGTTGGTTGAAGCAGGTGATGAGCAATTGGTGTTAGCTAAGGATTTAATGGACAGCGCTCTAGAGCGTTATCAGCTGACAGAAAATCATCGAGTAATCACAGAATTCAAAGGTGCGGTTCTTGAAAGAGTTGCCTTGAAACATCCATTGTATGACAAAGACAGCTTACTGATTTTGGGTGAACATGTAACAACCGATGCAGGAACAGGTGCCGTTCATACAGCACCTGCTCATGGCCCTGATGACTTCGCTATTGGTAAAAAGTATCAATTACCAGTGAACAACCCAGTAGGGTCAAATGGCACATTCTTAGAGTCTACCGAGCTATTTGCGGGGGAATTTGTTTTTAAGGCAAACCCTCGTGTCGTAGAAGCTTTGTCAGATAAGGGAACATTGCTCAACCATGAAGATTACGAGCATAGTTACCCACATTGTTGGCGTCATAAGACGCCGATGATCTATCGTGCTACTGCGCAATGGTTTATTGGTATGCAGCATTTGCCGGGCGAGTCTGGG